>JBFKKF010000397.1:0-2774 GCA_041631355.1 Bacteriovoracaceae bacterium
ATTCAAGGAAAATCTGCTATCCAGATGATTGAGTTTTGGGGGGACGGTTTTTGGAATCTTATGACCTTTACCATGCAAATGGCCATGATTTTGATTACGGGATTTACCTTAGCAAAAACCCCCATCATAAATAAAATCTTAGTTTTTATAACCCAATTTGCGAGTGGACCAATTTCGGCGGTGGTATTGGCCGCCATCGTAAGTAGCATTGCCTGCTATATTAACTGGGGATTTGGACTAATTGTTTCTGGATTGTTTGCCATTGAGCTAGCTAAAAAAATCCATAATGTTAACTTCCCTTTACTCGTGGCCATAAGCTATGGTGGTTTTTTAGTTTGGCATGGTGGTTTGTCAGGCTCGATTCCATTGAAATTAACAGATCCTAGTCAGAATATTCAAAATATACTTGGTGCTAATCAAATTGCTCTATCTAGTACTTTGTATTCTCCCTTAAATATGATTATGGTTTTTGCAACGATCTTGGTCTTAGTGATCATTGGGTATCTGTTAGCAAAAAATGTTAAGGGTGATTTTAATTTTGACCTACATCCCCATACACCAAAATTTGAATTAGAAGAATCAGATAGTTTTGCCTCTAAACTTGAAAATTCTTTCACTCTCAATCTTATTATTGCAGGGATGGGAATGTCTTATATTGGTTTTGAATTAATTAGTGGAAAGGGATTAGGCTTAAACTTAATGATCTTTTTATTCTTAATGTTGGCCATATTATTTAATTATACTCCAGCAAGATTTCTTTTTAGTTTTAATAACTCAGTTAGAGATAGCTCAGGAATTTTACTGCAGTTTCCATTTTATGCTGGGATTATGGGAATGATGGCAAGCTCTGGACTTGCTAGTTCTTTGAGTCAATTTTTTGTGAGTATTTCAGACAAAAATACATTTTTATTATTCACTTATTGGTCTGCTGGAATTGTAAATTTCTTTGTACCGAGTGGTGGTGGACAATGGGCCATTCAAGGTCCAATTATCTTACCCGCAGCTAAGGAGCTAGGAGTGGACTTTAGTAAGGCTGCCATGGCCATCGCCTGGGGAGATGCTTGGACAAATATGGTGCAGCCATTTTGGGCACTTCCATTATTATCAATAGCAAAACTTAGCTTAAAGGATATGATGGGCTATTCCGTTATGATTTTTATCATCTCTGGAGTGCTATCTTCGTTAGTATTTCTTGCTATGTCATAAAATTGATCTAGATCAAAGATGATAATAAGCTTAATATGTTAAGATAATTACAGTTTAATAGGAGAAGATAATATGGAAACCAAAAGAATCACCGATATACCAGGCCTAGCTTATTTATGGAAAGTTGATAATTTATATTTAGCAGGTCAACCATCACCGGAGTCATGGGAGAAAATAAAAGAGCTTGGCGTGAAAAAAGTTTTCAACTTGCGAGATAGTGCGGAGATGGATTTTTCTGCGGAAGAGCAAGTATTAAAAGAGCTTGGCATTGATTATGAACAATTTCCTATTGTTGTAGGCGGTCAACTAAATAGAGAAAATTGTGAAAGATTGAGTTCTCAGTTGGATGAGACCACACCTCAGTTTATTCACTGTGGAAGTGCCAATAGAGTGGCCGGCTGGCTAATCACTTATCTAACCAAGCATAGGGGTCTTAGTTTCGATGAAGCCGTTGAAATAGCTCAAGAAAATGGGTTATCTAATCCAGGGTTTATTGAACAGGCCGAAGAGCTAATCTAGGTACACCAACCGGCTATAATAAGTCTCTTTCCATCTATAACCTTATTGATTTTGTGTTCATAACCGTTTTCTCCGGTTTGAAATACAATGATATTTCCATACTCTGGGGTGGGAATTTTAATGGAGCTCTTTGCATTTTTTTTTCTGATTTCTAGCACTCCACCATGGGGAATCTTGGTTGTGAGAGATAGTGAAAACGCCAGTTTTCTGGAGCCATCATCGTGCCAAATCCCGTCTTCTTCCCATTCGTTTTTACTCTCTCTTAGGGAAATAATATGTTCAATACTCTGTTGATCTGGGAAGAATGATTTTAAAAAATTAAATATGTCCCCGTCTTTTGCCAGCAGTTTTTCCATGATTTGATCGACTATTTGAAAATTATTAAATTTTACAGCACTTAATAATTCTTTAGGAAGATCAATTTTTGTGACGAAAAAACCGTGTTCTAGTAGTGCATTTTGCCACTGTGAAATATCTTCTAAGCTTAGCTGGTTCATAAATTAATAACTTAGCCTATTTCTAACTATAGGGCCATATTGTCTCTAGAGAAATTTGATATAATTGACTATGATTGAGCTGTTCCCAAAGGAATCTGGGAGCTTATCTACAAGGAGTTATCATGCAAACTGCATTTAATTTTACTAAAGACATGAATAAGGTTAATTGGGGAAGATTTAACTCGGTTTTTCTTATTGAGGTTACAAGAGGAGATAAAGTTTTTACCTCCACAGCAGTTGCTATTTCTCCCAATAAAATTCTAACCGCGGCACATAGTATTGACGGAGCAGATTCAGTGAGGCTTATGATTGGCCATGACTATAATAAGGGGATTGAGTTTATCCCTGTAAGTTATTGGATTATCCATCCTGGATATAATCCAAGTAAAAGCTTCTACCAAAATGATCTCGCTGTTATGTATACTGCAGAACTTCTTCCTGTTTTTATTAGCTATGAAGAAATAGAACAGATAGATTTAGAAAAACAGCCTGTGATTATCGAAAGAGTTGGCTTTGGTGGAAGAGGGGATGACAATATTAAAACTTGGACTA
>JBFKKF010000398.1:0-2766 GCA_041631355.1 Bacteriovoracaceae bacterium
AGAATGAAAGCCTCCTTCCGCACAAGGGCTACACCTTCAACTAGCTAACATTTATAACTTAACTCTATTTCACTGAATATCTTTGACGCCAACCGCAAATTTTAGTAATAATTTGCTGAATCTTGGCAAGAGAGAACGTAATGGAGACGGTAAAGAAAAAAGTAAAAATTACGAAAGACTTTCTTAAAAGTTTTTCGATTCTAATTGATATCTTGTCCAAGAAAGAAATGATTGGACCCTACAAAAGTAAATTTGTAGCCCAGATGACAAAAATCTACCCTTCTACAAGCGAAGTCACAAACCATGTCTTCAGCAATGCTGAAGTAATGACTTCTAATAACCCAGAAAGAATCATTGAACTAGGCAGGGGTGCCATTAAGAGATTTGATAACATCACTCAACTCGCATCGAATTACACAGCAAATAAAAAAAGTGCTCGCTGTCACTTAAGACTGATCAAGGCTTACTGGGAGTCTTACGAGTTTATTAGTCCTTTAGCCGACCTTATAACGCAAAGTAAAGTTCCCCTTACCAGCAACGGTTCAGTCTTTAAACACCTAATTAAGCATTTTGGGTTTAGCAAGTCAGACCTAGAAACAATACGACTCATTAGAAATTGTGATGCACACCCATTTAAGATTAAAAATGGAAGCATTGTTATTTTTGAAAATACTAAACAAGAAATTTCAAAAGAGATTAGCTTGGAACAACTTGAAGTGGTTCATGATAGACTTGAGGAGATGTATGAATGGTGGATGAATGCATTCGTAAACTTACTATGGTCCCAGCCTAAATTTGGCCTCCTAGTTTCAATTGGAGCAGTTTCGGAAGGAAAAGATGGTGGTTTCGATGAAATGAAAGAAAAATTTGAAACCCTTGTTCAAATGAACCCAGACCTAGAGGCAAAAAAACAAAAGAGAGAAAAGAAAAAAATTAACATATCCAAAGGTAAGTCTAACCTACCAAGCGACTCTGATATTGATAATTTGAAAAAGAGTGAATATCTTGACTTTAGTAAAAGCCAAATGTCGATCTTGCTAAAGCTTTTAAGTATTCAGCTGAAATCACTGATTAATTACCTTCAAGACATCTTATCACTAGTTTCTCCCCAATCCAGAGAACCAATTACTAAGCTTTTAGACTTTTTAGAATCACTAAATAACATTGAAAATGAAAACTTTAAAAAAGAAAGTGCTGAATTAATTACCAAGGGTGGTGAAATACTCATTAAGGCGAAAAAACTGTCAAAAACGCTTTCCTAGCTTGCCTCCATCCCGAAAACAATTATCTAGACAAATTCCTTTAACATCATGTGACTACTAAGTTTTCATCAACCCAAAAGACTCTAACATTAGAATTATTTAGGAGAACAGATATCTCATCGATAAACTTCACATGATAATATTCTTTTGGCAAAGCTATCCCCACCTCGCATTCTGCAAATTCAGTCAAGGCTCTCCCGCATTGCCAAATAGACTTCGCTATATGATCTTTGGCCTGCGAATCAGTAAATGGCAAACCATATCTTTTTGTACCAGGCTTACTACTTGTTCCGCCTTTTGCCTCTACATACAAATTTACACCTTCTTTTTGTGCAATAATATCGTACCCGCTTTGAGTCGTTGTGAGTTGCTGCTTAATACTCCAACCATTGCTTGTCAGAAACTTTGCGACAGATTCAACGACTTGGTTCTCAGTTATCATTAGACCCTTTTTTATTTCCACGAAATCCCACTTTTCAAAAATTTCTATTGCAATATGATTGATTATTACTTTTCAAATAAGCTAAAGAAGGCTTTACGAATTTCTTCAATATGCTGACTAAACAATCCCACTTCTTTAAACTCCTCTGGGGCTTCAGATGAGTTAATCCCTGTTTGTACCTGATAAGTTAGAATGCTAAACCTTCGTCGAATATATAGGCTTGAGAACTTCCTGAGAGCCTCAAAAGATTTAAGAGCCTTATCTTCTGCCTTGCCTAACTCTTCAGCTTCAACCAAGAATTTAAGATACAAATTGGTAGATGCTATAATCTTCGTTGCCACCGATACATCACCACCCTTCCCAACCTTAACGAGCTTCTTACATAACTCATCATCACTTTTAAATGCTGACTTAAACAAGTTTATTAAAGGAGTGTTAATTTGGGAAAAATCAATATTTGCAGGGTCTTGATGTGCCATTATATTTCTAACACTATTTATCTTCTCTAAGAGAGAAAACAATCCTAGCATTTTAGAGTTTGGAGTTAATGATTTAATTAAGCTTAACTTCTTGTTATAAGAATCAATTTTCAAAACTGTCATGTCAATTTCAGGAATTAAGGAAAAAATTAACTTGTCTAGGCTTAGCTCTATTTGCGTATGGTAATACAGAAATTGCCCAATATGGCGAGCAGTTTCACCTTCAATATCGGGTCTACTCTTGAGTCTCTCGGTTACTTCCTTAAATTTTTCTTGAATGTATTTATTCTTTTCAACATTATCGCTCATCTGGTGCCCACTACATACCTACCTTAAACAAAAGTACTTCAGCATAATGCTTATCTATACTTCCTCTTAAATCAGCTCTAGAAATAATAATTGCAAATTTTTGCCCGAGATAATCAAAAATATAAGGTAGTTCCTTTCTTAACACAACCTTTCTTTCTGCATTTCTAGTCTTCTTAGATTTTAAAAATATGACATATTCTCCATTCAGAAAATCACTCCAAAGAACACTAAAAGGTAAACAATCCGAATTTGGGGAAAACTCTGGATCTCCAAT
>JBFKKF010000399.1:0-2752 GCA_041631355.1 Bacteriovoracaceae bacterium
AACCTCATGTTTTTAGTTAGTTAGCATCTTCAACTTTATTCATACTTATACAAGGTTATGCAATATAATGTCTTGTAATGATAGGGGATTTGACCCGTATAGAGTTGCATAACCTTGAACAAACTTGAAAGCAATTTTTCAAATCTGTCCCCCTTTTGGCCCCCCAGAATCTAATCGGATAGTATCATTTGATACTATCAAATGAAGTCAAGCTTGTGGTAATTGAGTGCTCGAAAGTGTTGCTTATAAGTAATCAATTAATTAGGTAAGCAAAATGTCAAGTTTATGGACAAACTTTAAGTTCATAGATATGCTCCTATCATGAGATACATAATTCAAACCTTGACTCTTTTATATTCTTTTTCTGCTTTTTCTTTCAATAATCCTTTACCCTGGACTCCTAAACTTCAGAAGAAAATTGAAGGTATCGTTGAGTTCCTATTGACCCAGAACAATGTTCCCGGGGCTGCCTTGGCCATTGGAATAAACGGGAAAGTCGTTTTTACAAAGAATATTGGCGTATCTGATGTTGATACTAACTCTCCCGTTTTGTCGGGGACATTATTTGAAATCGGTTCCACATCAAAGGTTTTTACGGCGACCGCCATAATGAATCTCTACCAAAAAAACTTGATTGATATTGATGAGAAAGTTTCAACTTATGCCCCTGAACTTCCTTTTGCAGATCAAATTACGGTTCGTCATTTACTTTCACACAGAGCAGGTCTACCTGAGCCCATGGTGATGGCAGAGTTTATCAACCGCACTCATCAACCGGTCACCTTAAAAGATATGTTCGCGGTTATGCTTAAAAATAAACTAAACTTTGAACCTGGCTCCCAATTCTCTTATAGTAATGTGGGGTTTACGTATCTTGCTCTTATCGTAGAGAAGATTATGGGTACGACGTTTGAGGATTATGTTGTTAAGGAACTTCTACGGCCATATGGTCTTAAATTATCTAAACCATGGTATGAAGAAGTAAACCCACCACGAGCTACAAGATACAATTCCTTTTCGATGGGACCAGTAATGAGAGTGCAGCAAGCTTTGCACCACTCTTGGGTAAAGGGAGCGGGCCAACTTGCAATGACAGCTCAAGAGCTTCTTCTGTGGCAACTTGCTTTCCATAATGGTGAAATTGTTGGCAAGAAAACCTATGACCTTATGATGGAGCGTCAGCCACTGTCAGATGGGAATATTTCTAAAATGGGGCTAGGTTTTTTTGTAGTCAACGATAAATACCTTGGAAAGCGCCTTGTCGGGCATGATGGGGCAACTGATGGGCACATTACTGCGTCTTGGTCTATTCCCGAAGACGGAATTTCAATTGTTCTTATTCAAAATCTAAAACAATACAGTGGTGTTCAGGATACTATTCATCGAATTTTCTCAACAATGTACGGTTTGCCTGCCTATGTTCCTGAATTTCATGAGCAGGAAGATAAACTTGGCATTAATAAAACTTCAAAGTTGGCTTTGTTGGCTGCTCTGGATGGGCGACTAATAGAAGAATTCTCCTCAGTTAGAAAGAATCTTTCTGATGAAAATATTGCTTACCTGGCAACCCTGTCGTCACATTTCGGAAAACTTCAAAAAATCGAGTTGGATAAATTATTTGTCTACGGCACCTGGGCCAACGTCTTTTATCGGGCAACTTTTGATAAGGGAGAGTTTGCATATAACTTGTGGTACGAAGATCAGGAATTGACTTTTATCGAATTCACTCCCTGGTATGCGTTAACAAGCTTCATCTACGATTGATATTTAAATAATGATTAAGCATCTACTCGTGTGTAAAGACAACAGAATTTAATAGTGCAAAAGAGCACAATATTTTTATTGTTTGGGTTTTGTACGAGTAGGTTTTCACTATAGGAGAGCCAACATTTTTTGCAAACTTGAAGACAATTTCTATTAATTATTATACAATTATATGGATGGCTGCTATTGAGAAAATCTCGTAATTCTGAGTACTTACATTGTACAAAGACGTGCTATATTAATTGTGAGATTTACAAATAGCATGGAGATCAAATATGCAAAAAAATGAAAAAAAATCACCATTTCGAGATCTTGCGAATACCTTAAAAGAAATTAAGGAAAAGCCACTTACTGAAGAGAAAATTGAAAGGATCAATTCAATTATTGAAAATAATAGTGAAGAATTTGAAAATGCAGAACCACTCAAAAAGATTGCTATGCCAAATGAGAATATGGAGAGCTATCAATAAATGGGAAGACTGGTTGCATTTTCTGAATTTGATGATTATTACGATGAGATATCAAAGAGTCAGTCCTTTGCCAGAGGTGCAATTTTAGATACAAACATTCTTGTATCTTTGATGTATGAAATAAAGTCGAACCATGAAGAAATTGTAGATTTTCTTGATGAAAAGATAGTGGGTAATGACATTACCTGCTACACGAATGTTATTACGACTGCTGAGTTTATTAATATTTTTAGGCGCATTCTGCTTACTGAACATTTATGCGATTCCATAGATGAATTTTCTAAATTAAAATTTCCCAAAAAGTCCAAATATCTGATCAAAAGGCTTTATGGAGAATATAAGCATCGGTTTGAACATGAGAAAAAGGATATTATTTTTTCTGAATCCCATCTAAAGCAAATACGAGATACGTTTACAGGAGGGCCACATTCTGGTTTGAAACCTTGGCCCGAGTTAACAAAAGAGCTTTTGGGTGATGATCTTGAAAAAGCATATAAGGCTTATGAATCGGCAGGGAT
>JBFKKF010000400.1:0-2751 GCA_041631355.1 Bacteriovoracaceae bacterium
CTTAATTTAAACTTAGAGCTTTTGGAGTGAATCCCTGAAGGGAGCGTAAAAGAGTTAATTTTCTTAATCAATTTATTTTTATTTCCAAGGTTTCCCGCAACAATGAGAAGGGAGTTTTCTTGATTATAATACTGGGTACGAAACTCTTGTAATTGTTCGATGGTAAAATTTTTAATATTTTTTTCATTACCTAAAATTGGATGTTTGTATCCCTTGGTGAATGAGTTTTGCTGAATCCGAAAAAAATTAAATTGAGACGGGTTGTCTATTGAACGTCTGTACTCTTCAAAGACAACTTCTCTTTCGGGAATTAAGTCCTTTTCTAAAAATAGTGGGTTACAAACCATATCTAGGAGCACGTCTACTGTCTTGGAGGTGTAATCAGCCGGGCAATTGATATAGTAACAAGTATAATCAAAGGATGTGAAGGCATTAATCTCACCTCCAAAGGCTTCAACTGTCTGGGCAATTTTCATATTTGGATACTTCTTAGAGCCTTTAAAAAACATATGTTCTAAAAAGTGAGCAATACCATGGTTTTTCGTCTCCTCCATTGAACTTCCCGCTTTAAACCACATTTGGGCAGTGGTTATTGTGGAGTCAGGGGAGTCAACAAAAAGCACATTGAGTCCATTGTCTAGCGTTTGATGATCTATTTTCATATTCTTCCTAATTGTAAGCCATTTAGGGCATAGGATACTAAATTAAAAGGACGAGAGCAATTTCTAGCTGATTTACTTTTGCTTTTTCTACTTTGAATGTTATGAACTAGCCACTGATAGGGTTAATAAATGCAAGAAGTAAGATCACTTTATATTCATTTTCCATTTTGTAAGCACTTATGTAATTATTGCGACTTCTATAAGCACAAACTAAACTCTGAACAGGATATTCAAGACTTTGAAACCCTGTTTCAAAGTCAGTGGGATACACATGAAAAATTTTTAGCCGAAAATAATTTTCAATTACAAGAATTGGATACGGTTTATATTGGAGGAGGTACCCCCTCCCTGTGGGGAGAAAGAGGGGCTAGTTTTCTTAAAGCATTTTTTGAGAATCGAGGAGTTTCCTTTTCAAGTAATTACGAATTTACTATTGAGGTAGATCCAGATCGCTGGAGTGAACCTATTCTTGCGAGTTGGATTGATGCAGGTGTGAATAGAATATCTCTTGGGACCCAGGCATTTGACGATACTTACCTAAAGCTAATGGACCGTACTCATACTTGTGATGATATTGTTGAGGTACTCAAGTACTTAGATAGCATTGATATGAACTACTCTGTAGATATGATGCTTGGGCTGCCAAACTCTGTTGGGCGTAATGTTGTGGCCGAGGCCTCAAGGTTCTTGCAGTATCGTCCTAAGCATCTAAGCGTTTATATTTTAAAGACAAGATCAAATTATATACATAAAAAATTTCTTCCAGAAGATGAGCAAGTCAGAAAGGAATATTTGGAAGTATCAAATTATTTGGCATCTCAGATGTATGAGCATTATGAAATCTCTAATTTCGCCCAAGAATCTAGTCGCTCTAGGCATAATATGAAATATTGGCAGTATGATACCGTTGCGGCCCTAGGACCTAATTCATCGGGACTTCTTGTGGGGAAGGATGGAGCAAAAAGATATCAATGGAAAAGTTTGTCAGATGGGTACCAAGTTGAAGAAGTTAAGGGGCAATCTCTCATTATTGAAAAATTATTCCTAGGCTTACGGACAAGTGAGGGCATGGATTTAGGGACTCTTTTTCCAAGAGATGAGGATAAAAATAAACTTAGCCTACTCTACAAATATTGGAATAAAAGTGGTTATTTAGAGCAAACGGCAACACAGGATCGCATCGTGTTAAGTAACACTGGCTTTTTGATGTGCGATAGCATTATTGACGATATTTTCCGGGAAGTTCAGTTCTAAGTCACCGAAAATACACTCTGGGAAAATACTAACTAAATTCTTTTAAGTTCTTAAGGTTGACATCTTTAGGATAGATACCATTTTAGGAGTTGGAATGAAAAAATGGAGAAATAAAAAAATGGAAAACACTAATACTGAAGAGACAAAAGTGGATAAGACTGAGGATCACGAAGAAGAATTAGTCGAAGCAGCCGAGAAAGAAGAAGAGACGATTGAAAATCATGGTGCTAAAGAGGCTTTGGATGAAGTTAAGGAAGAAGAGTCTTATAAGGATAAGTATTATTACTTAGCCGCAGAGATTCAAAATCTTCAAAAAAGGTTTGAGCGTGAAAAAGATAGCTTGATTAAATTTGGTCACGAAAGAGTCATGGGAGACTTAATTGATGTGATCGATAACTTCGAAAGAACTCTTGGGTTTATTGAAAAAGATGAAGATGAAAAAGTTCAGAATATTGTTGTTGGGATTAAGATGATTTCAAAAATGTTTTTGGATACCTTAGAAAAGCATGGCTTAAAACAAATTGAAGCCTTAGGTAAGGAATTTGATCCAAATGTACATGAGGCAATGTCTGAAAAAGAAGTGGAAGGCAAAACGAATAAAGAAGTCGTTGAAGTTTTTCAAAGTGGATATACATTAAATGGTCGTGTGCTTAGAGCGGCTAAAGTAGTAATTGCAAAAAGTTAAAAATATTATTAAGGAGTAAATTATGGGAAAAATTATTGGAATTGACTTAGGAACGACAAATTCATGTGTTGCCGTTTATGAGAGCGGAAAATACACGATCATTCCTAACGCGGAAGGGAATAATACGACACCATCAGTAGTTGCATATAA
>JBFKKF010000401.1:0-2747 GCA_041631355.1 Bacteriovoracaceae bacterium
ATAATTGAAAAAGAATTGGAATGAGATCAACACATAAAAATGCTCTCTTACTATTTGTAGCAAATAGATTAGGGTATTTACATCTTGGACCAACAGCATTTTTGCCAATATTTGAGCAATGGTGTTTTGAACAAGATGCATTAGCAGAATATAATTAAACTTCTATCCAAGCAGGAGAAACTGGGAAGTATAGCTTAACTATGCTATATGTGGCACAACCTAATATTAAAAGTATTAGATGGAAATAACAGCAGAAACAGTAAGTCAGGGATTGCAACCTTGTAGAAGTTTATTTAAGACATTAATGGTGAATTAGAGGAGCGACCAACAACAGCTCCTCATTTAAAGCTTTAAAATAAAACAAATGAAAAAGCTTAGTACAATTAAAATTAAACCTGAAAACTATGACAGGTTAAATTTCATGGCAGGAGTTAACAGAACAATTAACTCTGTCCAAGTAGCAGTTCTTAAATCTTCAGTAAAAAAGTGGGGAATTTTAAGAGATATTATTGTTGTAAAGACAAAATTATTCTCTGGTAAAAATGAACTGTATATTATAGATGGTCAACATTTATTTACAGCATTAACATTATTAGAAGAATCATTTAGCATAAAAGTATTAGAAAGTAATGATCTTGATGATATTGTAATGTTAATGGCTGATCTTAATACATCTGCTAAATCTTGGACTACTGAGAATTATCTTAATGCTTGGTGTTCAACAGGAAGAAATGCTTATGTAACAATAAGAGATATTAATTGTGATGATTCAACCTTTACTCTTAATGATATTATTAATATTTATATGGTTAATGATTTTGTTAGTTTTAGATTGGGTGATCTTGAAATTGATAAACAAAAAGGTGATAATTTAAGAGCAGAATTAACAGATATTTTTAGCATTATTCCTAGAAATTCTCACTTTATCAAAAAGTTTAAAAGTTTTAGATCAGCTAATGATTATATTTACAATCATAAAGCATTTTTGAAATCTCTTAAATATCATAGAAATCAATTTCTAAAGATCAAAGATGGTGTAGTGATTCAAGAAATGCTTAAATGTGTATTAAAAGATTCATTAGTAGCAGCATGATACTAAAATTAGATAAAATGCAGACTGGACTCCTGACACAAGTGTTGGGAGCCAGACATGCTGCTGTAACAGATATGGCTTCAGATTTCATGTTATTAATAGAACTTAATGAGTTCTTAGATGAAATGGAAGACAGTGAAGCACCCAGACTTGATGGAGAGAAAATCTCAGATATAAATGAGAATTTATCTGAACTCAAAGACATGAGTGATGTTATTATGAATATCATGGAGAAAATAGCTAAAACAGTAGAAGCTAATCCACCTCATGTAGAAGTCTTTCTTGAGGAAGAAGAAAGAAAACTATGTTTTGATAGTGTTGAAAAAGTATTTAATGACTTTGATAATACAATTAAAATAATAGATGATGCAGTATCAAAGTTTGATATTGAGTTACAATTAGCCAAAATTTTAGATAAAGTAAAAAAATGAAAAAGTTTAGTCAAAAAGATTTCAAGAAACTTCAAGTCCTATGGGCTTGGAGTGAATTCTACACTAAAAGAGATAGTGTAGATTCAAAAGGAGAACCAATTAACAGAATCAGATATAGAACTGATTTATTGGATATCTATAATAATATTCAAGATGAGATAGCTGCTATTTCAGCTAAATATTCTTGATAATGATAATAGGGGAAAAAACAACGTTCTTTGTTAAGTTTGGTTATAAAAAGAAATTATAACCACTCTCGTTTACTTAGATCTCACAAGAGCCAGGAGAATCCCCAACTTCCTGGCTTTTTTATGTTTTGACAAGTGTTCATAGTTGATTAATGACTTCTGTTTGACAACTACAGAAGAGAAACCAGATAAGTTGTAAGGTAGAGTTAGGTAAAACTAACTCTTCTCTTAATGTAGCCACCATATCACACACTCAACAGATAAAAAGTAGTGTTAGTAGATATTGTGAGAGTGACAAGCCTCTATAAATACAGAGTCAAGAGAAAGTAATAACAATTTAGTAATAACCCATTTAAAAAAGTAAAAAAATGGAAACTTCAGGAATTAAAAAAGTAAGAGGAAAAGTAACAGTAGATTCAGTTGAGCAACATGCTTACAAAAATTCACTCTACCAAGCACAAATTAGACAAGAGATCACAACTATTTATCCATCTGCAAGGATTGATAATAGTATGGCTGATAGTTTATTCTCAGCTGACAGTTTTGGTCTTGATGATGGAAAAGCTTACACTTCAACAAGAGTAACTTGGATCCCTGTTCCAAAAGGAACTACAGTAGCTCAAGTTGAAGCTCAATTAGCTGCAAATCCAAATGCTGCTATCTATAGAGTATTGTCTCATGAGCCAATTCTAACAGATAATCAGCTCAATGCTATTGAATCTGGTTTGCTTGATCTTGACACAGTTAAAAATCGTCAACAGATCATTAACCCAGAAACTGGAGAAGTAGTTCTTCACAATGGCAAAGCTCAGTATGGAGCAAACTTCTTCACCATGACAGGTAAAGAAGATATTGATATGAGAGATCAACTTGCTGAAGAAGCACCATTCTCTTTGTCTGAAACTAAAGTTGCAACAACATCACCGATACATAAAATGTGCTTTTCTGGAGTTGCGTTTGAAAATATGACATGAAGTGTTAAGCACGTCTTGCACTTAAAGATCATACATCACCAAAGTTGTTAGACTTACCAGC
>JBFKKF010000402.1:0-2743 GCA_041631355.1 Bacteriovoracaceae bacterium
AAACCAACGTTTCCTTAACAAAAGTAAGTGCAGACTTTATTTTCCTGGCCGCATTTGGTGTAGGCATAGACATTCTTGCCCAAATCCAATGCAATCTAGTGGTCATTTTTCTTGAGGTCTGTAAATTAGAAGTTACATTTTCGTACTTTGATTTAAGATCTTCTCCTGAAGTTATATCTTTTTCCATACGATCTACGGCTTGTTCCGAAACCATTTTTTGTAATTCACTTTTTTGCTCTGGAGTTAACTCTCCAAATTTTCCTGCCAGCGTTTCCTGTAATTTAAAGTCACGCTGAATTTCTTTTTGCATACTAATGACTTTTTCGGTCATCGCTTTGACAGACTCAGCCTGAGTCTCTAATCCCTGCCCTACTCTATCTAGCGTTCTTTGAAAATACTCTTTCAGGGATTCAATCACCGGGAGAGCTTCCGAGTGAAATCTTGGGTCAACCATATTGGCAGAAATCCTAAAGGCAATTCTTTGGGCATCTGAGTATATCTTTATAAGCCTTTCTGAGATCTCAATCTCACCAATTTTTAAGTTTCTTCCACCAAATCTAAAGTTTTTCCCAAGGAGTTTCTTATCCACCGGAAGTTTAAATAGTGGAATTTCAGACTTGCCTAAAGACTCTCGAAAGCTTGCTAGATCTAAAAAATAAATTCCTTCTGCTGTTTTAAAAAACACCGTATTCTTATAAGTGGCAACTTGACTAACTTTTAAGTTAATCCGATGAAAAACTCTACCTTGAAAAGAAAGCTCTACCTTGTCCCCTTTTACATCTGGGACTTGAGTTCCTCTACCGAGGGATAAGTCTCCAACAACTTGCCCTTGAGAGAACAAAGTTACTTCAACTTGTTTGAGATCAATTATTTTAGAAAATTTCTCTTGCTTTGGCCCTTTAACCACCTCTTGAGCTAAAAGCTTAAATGTATCCAGGGAGTTTAAAGCCTCAGGGCTCAAATCAGCTTTTTTGGCTTCATATTGCTTTGCTTGTTTTAACAACTCATCATACTCAGAGTCAGCAAAACTATTTAGTGATAACAAAATACCTAGAGTAATAACTACAAAATTAAACATATTAACTAACATCTCTAATTACCTTTCACACTTTCTTAGTTTGTCTGCTTTGATACCTTTTTCTTCCATCACCTTAACGAAAGCAATATCAGCAGTTAATGAGTTATCTTTATCCATCTTCAATCTAGCTAATTCAAAAACTTCATTTAGTTGAGAAATTTCTTTATGAGATAACTCCCTTACCATTGAACCTAATTGCTTTCCAGAAACAGCTTCAAACGGAGTCCCCATTTTTGTATTTAAAATAACCCAATTAATGAATAAACTTCTTATGTGCCAAAAAGGAGGCTTCCGCCCCTCTTTCAAGATAAAACTATAAAAGGCTTTAACCTCTTGATCTTTTTTAGCACTGGTCTTCAAGAAGTTAACAACTTCAGTCTCCGATATTTTGAAATCTCTAATGGCAATATCTTTCATTAACTCCTCTCTGACGGTTTGCCGTAGAGAAGTTGATAGTTTTTGGTTTTGTCTTAATGACTCTCTTAATTGTTCTTTACGTAAAGTTTCCTTAGGAGGAGTTATTCTTCTAGCAAAAGAATTTGATGTAAAGACAAAGATTAGAACTGATAGAAACGGGATAAATTTATTCATGAAATTCCACTTTTTTAATAATAGTTCCGCCTATTTACATGCGATTGAGTGACCAAACAACGCGAGGTGTAATATTTACACTAAATGCTGCGAGTTATGCCGTTCTGCTCTATAATGCGCCGAGATGAAAAATTTTATCAAATCCATTGCGCTTATCCTCCTCCTACATAGCAGTTTCGCCTATACAAATGGACTTGACCCTAAATTTGCTGCTAAATCACAATTTTTTATTCCCAATAAGGATAAATACCACTCCGTAAAACATATCCCCTTAGAGATGGCACAATTCTATCTTGCCATGGGTATCAGTGAGTATTGGCATTGTGCTCAAGACAACGACTCATTATCCTGTGTTGAGTTTTTAGAAATGATGTCTGATCCTATCAGCCATATTGGATTTACCATGTTTATGGTAGCTTCTAGAAATGTCTCAAAGCTTGGCTTTAAAAATAAAATAACAGCTCCTGTGGCAAGCTACTTAGGTCTTGCTAGCGGAATGTTAGTCCAAACAGTTTTTGAAGAAATCTATCGACATCCAGATATGCAAGAATTTTTAAATACTCGGCATATTTCGGATGAAGAAGAAAGAACACGGATCAGGTCCCAGGCCATTACCAGTCTCTACTCTAAAACTTTTGGGGACAAACAATGGTACAAAGAAAAGATTCCTCTCATCTCTTCTTTATTATTGGCCGCAGGATTCTCACCAGTTTTAGTAAAGTCTGCTTATACCATCAACAAAGCAGGTTATGCTGCTCTAAAAAAAATTATCGGTGAGAAAAGATTTAAAAAACTAGATCGATTTCTAACCAAAGAAGCTAAAAATCTGGCCAAGCTAAAACGAAGAATTTCCGTCTCTGGTATCAAGATTATCACTCAAGGTGCCAAAAGATCACAAATCGCACCTGTAATTTATCTTGGTGAATATCTCATTGGAACGATTACTTTTTTAGAGCTCCACCATATTATTGATAAGCACCTGGCACAGTTTTGGACTATGAACCAAGCAGAGTCAAAACTAGAAAAAACTTTTAGTGCTGTAAATGACAAGCTTGCTCAAGGTAGATGGAACCC
>JBFKKF010000403.1:0-2736 GCA_041631355.1 Bacteriovoracaceae bacterium
ACTCTGATGAGGATTAAATTTCTAATTCCATTTTTGCTAGTGGGTTGTGGATTTGCGTCAGGACTATATCAGGATATTTTGAAGGCTCAAGATTATCTTGATAAACGCAAATATAAAAAAGCGGCGAGGGTTTACGAAGGTATTCTAGTTAAAAAACCCTCAAAAAGTGTAAAAATTAAAATTCACTACCAGCTTGGAGAAATATATTCAATTTATTTGAATGATTATAGCAGAAGCCTAGGTCATTTTCAGGAGATTGTTGAAGATTCCAACGAGCCGCTATGGCAAGTAAGATCTTTGGAAAAGATATCTGAAATTTATTTTGAAGAATTAAAAGCTTACAATAAAGCAGAGGATATTTATAAAAAGCTTATGAGCTTTACTCCTGAGTTAAAAAAATTCAGTGAGTATAAGTATAAATATGCCTTGAGTATATTTCATCAAGGAAACTATACGAAGGCCATTGATAAGCTAAGAACAATCACTAGTGATGATAGATCAAAATACAATACGGTGGCGTATTACTATATAGGCTTGTCCCATTTCTATAGAAGAGAGTGGAATCTCGCCATAAATAACTGGTTTGAATATCTTAAACGAGAAAAAAGAAACGACTTGATAGTTAGAACCAAATTTCTAATAGCAAATTCCTATGAAAATCTTGAAAAACTCAAAGAAGCCTATAATTTTTATTATTCGATTTTGGGTGAATATCCCAATTCTGACGTCATTAAAAGTAGGTTGAATTCGTTATATGAAAGAAGGGTATCAAGAAAAAGATGAAGTCGGATGATAATAAGCAAAATATATTGAAAATTGTCGGCTTGGCCGTTGGTCTCCCCTCTTCAATTCTTGGGGTCTTTATCATTATTTATATTTTGGTTGAAAAAAATATAATCACGGCTACTTTAGGACTTGTTATCATACTAATTGTAATAACTTACACATTCTATTTGATGATTAGATATGCACTTAAAAAACAAGATTAATTTATTGATATATATATTTGGTACATGCATCAATATTTTGATGTTTAACTATTGGGTTAGAGATATTAATTTAATGACTGGGTTTGTGCTTTGCGTAGTCATAAATCACTGGCTATTAATTCAATTTGGTTCCAATTTACTAGGGCTTACTAATGAGTCGTCTAAATTTAGCGCGGTGGCCGGGATTATTAAGTTTTTTGTTTTAATATTAGCTTTTGTTTACGTTGTGCAGAACAGCAGTGAAAATATTGTTTTTATTGTAGGATCCTATATATTTCAATTGATTATCCTCGTTATAAGTATTAAAACAATTGTGGAAAAAACTTAAAGGACATACAAATGAAAGCATTGTTAACATTATCATTGTTAGTATCGACTCAGTCAGCCTTAGCATCTGGTGGCTTTACGTGGTTGAGCGGAATTGCTCATAAGTTTCATATTGCGGAACATACGGTTACCTTTTTATTTACATCAGTTTTGTTCATCATTGGTGGATTAATTTTTAAGTTAAAAACGAGATCTGTAGATAAAAGTCTTGTTCCTGATAAGTCGGCATCTTTTAGAAATATTATTGAGTTTATCGGTGAGTTTATCTACAACTTAGCAAAAGAAACTATGGGTGAAAAAGCCGCCAAAACTTATTATCCTCTTCTAATATTCTACTTTTTATTTATATTTTTAAATAATTTAATTGGATTGGTTCCGGGATTTTTACCACCAACTGAAAATTTCAACACCGGACTTGCTCTTGGTATCTGGATATTTATTTTCTATAACTGGCAAGGAATTAGAGTTCAAGGATTGGTAGGACATATAAAACATTTAATGGGACCACTGTTATTTATGGCCCCACTTATTTTCGTACTTGAAGTAATTTCTCATGCAATGAGACCTCTAACTTTAGGATTAAGAATTAGAGGGAATATGCTCGGAGACCATACGGTTTTAGCTATTTTTTCTGATTTAGTTCCATATATTGTACCAATACCTTTTTACTGTCTTGGTATCTTTGTTTGTTTTATGCAGGCATTCGTATTTACATTATTAACAATGATCTATATTGGTATGGCAGTTGAAACTCACGATCATGAGGAACATGCCCACTAAAAAACTTTAAAGGAGTTTAAAATGGAAGGAAATGGATTAATTGCAATTGCAGCAGCTCTAGCTATTGGTTTAGCAGCATTTGGTGCGGGAATTGGTCTTGGTCAAGTAGGCGCAGCGGGTCTTGCAGTAATTAGTGAAAATCCAGCATTACAGTCAAAAGTATTCATTTTCGTTGGTATGGTAGAATCAATTGCAATCTACGGTATCGTCATGATGTTTATCATCCTGGGTCAATAAATCCAGAATAACCAATATTTTCTAATTTTGAAATTCTTATTCTTTCAAATAAAAGATATTAAATTTTATTAAAAATTAATTTTTAATTGTATCTCAGCTTATTTACGTCCAGAATTCGACCACAATATCTGCACTTGAGGACAAGACCTTCCTTATCAACAACATCCATAACCGACTCCATCCTCTCAGAACTGTTTGTAATACAATCAGGATTTGAGCATCGAAAGATTCTCTCAATCTCATTAGGTAAGGAAACTCGTCGTTTTTCAACTAACTTAAAATTTTTAATAATGTTAACTGTTGCCTTTGGGGCAATAACTGCTAGTTTGTTTGTATCATCATCCATTAAAAATCGGTTTTCAACCTTGATAATGTCCTTTTTCTTAAATTTTCCACTAGGGAC
>JBFKKF010000404.1:0-2736 GCA_041631355.1 Bacteriovoracaceae bacterium
ACCAGGACGATGGACTAAAGAACAAATCCTAGATGAACATCAATTTTTAAACGACCTAGTCAATGATGAAATAGAGGTAATAGCTCCTGACTGTATTGATGGGCAAACATTATTTGAAACCGAGGATGGCCTCTATTACTGTCTTTTTCCTAAAAAGGGTGGTCGTCCCTGTGATGAATGGAATGAAGATTTATTGCAAAAAATGGGACGACTTCTCGCAAGACTACATAATACTGGAAGGCTAAATAGGGCCCAGCATCGACTTGAGTTAAATATAGATAATTTTGGATTTAAAAACCTGGAGACTTTAAAGTCTAATCAATTGATACCAAAAGAATATGAGTCTAATTATTTTTCTATTGCTAACCAAATCTTGGTGGCGGCAAAAGATTTATTTACTGGCATTAGTATTCAGCGAATTCACGGTGATTGTCATCACGGTAATGTCCTTATTGATAAAAATCCGTTCTTAATTGACTTTGATGATATGAGCAATGGTCCTAAGGTTCAAGATATCTGGATGATTTCACCTGGCAGAGACTCGGAGGCCATTGAAAAAAGAAATATACTTCTAGATGCCTATGAGAGTATGGGAGAATTTGACTATAGAGAGCTTAAGCTCATAGAGGTCCTAAGAGCACTCAGAGTTATTCATTTTTCTGCATGGATTGGACTACGCTTTGATGACCGTGCATTCCAATTCGCTTTTCCCCACTATAAAACTCCAAACTACTGGGAAAATGAAATTCAGTTTTTAAGGGAACAATTAGAACATATAAATAAGGCCCAAAACCAATTTTTGTACTAAGGATAATATATGAATCCAAATCCAAATCTAGTCGATTTACTCACCTCTGTCGATTATATTATTTTCATTTTAATAACCATGTCCACATTTGTTTTTGTCATCTGGGGAAACCTAAAAAAGAAGTCTCCTACTGACGAGTCTGAAAATTTTTTAGATCTTATGCTGATGGGAAGAAAGCTAACCCTTCCGATGTTTACGGCAACACTAGTGGCCACTTGGTATGGGGGGATATTCGGAGTTTCCCAGATCGCATTTAATTATGGGGTCTTTAATTTTTTAACCCAAGGAATTTTTTGGTATATTACCTACTTCATCTTTGCATTCTTTATTATTAAAAAGATTTCACATTATGAGGCCATGACTTTACCTGATTTAATAGGCCAAATGTTTGGACCAAAGTCTGAAAAAATTGCTGCTATTTTAAATGTATTTAACTTAATTCCCATTGCCTACACTATCAGTATCGGACTTCTAATAAAAATGCTCTTTGGGGTTCCCCTGCAGTTCAGTATCGTTATCGGTATCTTATTTGTTATGAGCTATTCTTTTATCGGAGGATTTAGGTCTGTTGTCTACTCCGATATTTTTCAATTTTTTGTAATGGTCATTTCTGTTTGTATGGTCTTTGTTCTCTCGTTTACCAAGTTTGGTTTTGGAGTTTTTGATACTCTCCCTGATTATTATTTTCACCCCTTAAGTACTTTTAGCTTAACCGAAACTTTAGTATGGGGAATGATTGCCTTAAGTACCCTTGTGGACCCAAATTTCTATCAAAGATGTTTTGCTGCTCAGGATTTTAAAACTGCCAAGAAAGGAATCCTGATTGCAACGGCCATTTGGATTGTTTTTGATATATGCCTTACCTTTGGTGCCATTTATGCCAAGGCCATGATTCCGGAAGCTGATCCAGAGTATGGCTATTTTCTATATGCCCTACAATTACTCCCTGAAGGCTTAAGAGGACTATTTTTAGCGGGAATATGTGCCACAGTCCTATCTACCCTAGATTCCTATATTTTTCTGGCAGGATCTACGATTGCTTACGATCTAGTTCCCAAAAGACTTAAGGGAAAGGTAATGGTTCATCATATCGGAATCATTTCAGTAGCAATTCTATCCATTGTTCTTTCGATGATATTTGAAGGTGACATTAAAAATGTATGGAAAACCCTTGGAAGTATTTCAAGTTCTGCACTTCTTATCCCAGTTATGTTTGGCCATATTTTTAAAGACCGACTACAGGATCATAACTTCATAACTGCCTCTCTGCTTGGAGGTTTAGGGACCATCTTTTGGCGATTGTCAGGTTTGAAAGAGCACTATCAATTAGATGAAATCTATATTGGAATGTTGCTCTCTACCTGCGGGATTGTACTAAGCCTATTATTTGTTAGAAAAGATACAACTAAAATCTAGTGAAGATGTCTTCTTGATTTTGCAAGGGTGATCATTTGCTTAAATAGTTGATCACCTCTTTTCCAACCAAGTTCGATCTCATCTCCAGCTCGATAAAACTTTAGGGCAAAGGCCAAATCATAAATGGTTTTAATTTCAATTTCACCAATTTGAACGATAATATCTTGCGCTAGAACTCCAGCATTTTGAGCTGGTGAAGCTTTAGAAACTCCAGAACAAACAACACCAACAATATCTTCTGATTGGCCAAACTTAGGGACACAGCCCAAATGCGCCCCATAGCCTCGAGATCCTCCCTGATCACCATTACTATAGCTAGGATCAAATTCAATATTACTGGAGTCAAGCTTTGAAATTAATTGTTGAGAGTAGTTTGTAAGAGATTTCATCGCAGTATAATCAATCTTATCTTCAGTATCTGTCGATCGATGATAATCTTCATGTGCTCCTGTGGTAAAAAATAAGGATGGAATACTGCTTTTTATAAACGAGGCATGATCAGATGAGCCCAG
>JBFKKF010000405.1:0-2724 GCA_041631355.1 Bacteriovoracaceae bacterium
TACTTTTTTAGCAGTTTTTTTCTTAGCTACTTTTTTAGCAGTTTTCTTCTTAGCTACTTTTTTAGCAGTTTTTTTCTTAGCTACTTTTTTAGCAGTTTTTTTCTTAGCTACTTTCTTAGTAGTTTTTTTCTTAGCGACTTTCTTTTTCGCTACCTTTTTCTTAGCAACTTTTTTCTTGGCCACTTTGCTTATCCTTTTAAATAAATTAATCACTGTAATTACCCTGTATTATAGTATGTTTGAGCTTAAAATTTCAATAAACTTAAAATGATTTTAATGGTTGATCTGACTTAGATCAATCCCTAAGGCACCTGAGTTAAGTGGATTTTTAAACTGACTCCGTTTAATATCTGGGTTTTCTGCAGAGGTGCTTCCTTCTGAAAAAATACTCATTGTTGATGTACTGCCATAAAAAGCATCTTCTGAGGATGAAGAAACTAGTGATTTCAATGGAATAAACTTAGTGGAGTAGAAATTTCGGATCATGGTTTCCGATCGCTTATTAATTTTATTGGTAAAGGAGCCTCCTTGGCCGTCAGCGTCATGCATGCGCCCTGGGCGATAAGCTGAGAATAGCTCTCTTTTCAAATCTTGAGGAATTGAGTAAGTGGAAACGTATAAGTCCCCTGTATTTTTTGGATTACTCCATCTCGCGGTAAGTAGCTCCACTAAATTGGCATTACAACCATTGATATCTGCATTTCTTAAATTATTAGTTTGGGATGAGTAAAAATAGACAAATCTTCCGGCCATACTAGCACAGGTGGGAAGGGCATCCTTAATTACTTCAATATTACTTGGGTATTGAGCAAATATACTATTGGGTAGGTCACTTATTTGTCTTGCAGCTTCGGCACCTGTATTTAGTCCAGTCGCACCAGAGAAGTTAGTGTTAAAAATATCAGCGGCGACAACATTCATCGAAGCCACATACTTTTTTAAAGAAGGAGATTGAAAATCCAAGTATTCTACTAGAGTCTGTCTCAAAGCATCCGCATTAGGATAGATAGAGTCTGTACTAGATACTAGGGGGGCATATAGTTTGAGCTCATAGGTATCATATGACTTACCAGTACTGTCTGTCAGTGTATTAGTAGGGCCTCCAATAACTTCTCCCCATGAGTCAGTTCCAAGTTCTGCTTTTAGGTTTTCTGGAGTGGGGATTAGATAGTTATGAGTTTCATATAGGGTAGGAGACTTGATCATGGTAATGGCCTGATCTATGGTCGTCGTTGTAATATTTGATCCGACTCCCACCAGCTTAGCTTTAAATTTTTCAAACATATTTTGGTTGTATAACCCAGCTTGAGGAAAGCTGGTGGTTGAGTCGCTGGATCCACCGTATGCCACGACCTCGATATCTTCATTGCTAGATTGATATTCAGAGTTATTAGATATATTACTACTATCTGGATAATCATAAATGAGATTTGGGATTCCAAAATTAATATCGGGACCTGAAATCCATCCCCCTACTTTACTAGTATCATCCACTAACCAAAATTGATCAGCACCTGGGCCAAAATTAATTGGAATGGGCATACCCGGGGCATAAAGCCTTCCTGTTTGAATATCTCCTCCAAAAGTACCCTTGAAAGTCTCAGTTTTAAGAGCAGTTATGTAAGGAGAGGATTTTTTACCCTGTCGGGGAGTAACCGTACTAATATCATTAGTATTAAAAAGCATAGGTCCAATTCTAGCACCAAATGGTTTAGCTGCTGCATAAGCAGTTAGAGTGACTTCGGCGTTAGTGAAAGGATTAAACATTCCTATAAACTTTGTTCGTCCTTGAACCGCATAATAAGTCAAAAAGTCTGGGTTTTTTACAAAGCCTAAGGGATAACCAGGAACAGGTAAGCCTACCTTGGTCGCATTACATTGGGCTTCACTATCTACTTCCCCAGAAGGCGCTTCATCAATTTGTTGACTTCCTTTTGCGATGGTAAATGCGGTGTAGAAAGTTGCGTAGTTTAAAGTCATAAGCTTTAAATCAAGATAGAATTTATTTAAAGCAGAGCTATTTTTAGGAATTAGAAGTGAGCTTAAAGAAAATAATGTCGATGAAGTATTCTCATCTAGACGTGGTGGAATTTCTCTTAGGGTAAAACTATCCTTAAATAAATTATCTTCACGTCCTTCTCCATAGAAATTAGCGCCTAAATTTCTCCAAGCTGATTGAAAAGCCTTTAGAGATCTCTCGTTTGCTGGACCACCTAAGCTATTAAGGGGAGTATTACAACTAACACCATTGGCAGGGTTGATACAGATCCCTTCCGTGCGTGGAGCTGCATTGACCTGAGCTTCCAAGTTTCTAATTCGCATGGCTATTTCAAATGCTTTTGGAAATGCCCCCATATAAGCGGTTCCAATTTGTGGTGCACGAGAAGTTATATTTCCTCCCGGGGGTTCTTCATCAGTTAGAACATTATAGGCCCAGGTATTCACGGTTAAAAAGTTAAGATCCCCCCTGGCCACACAGTTATTCGCTTTCTCCGCAACAATGGAGTCCACAAAGGCATTAGTTGTCTCATCCATTCCAAGTACGTTAGTGGAGGAAAACCTTGGAAGACCAGGAAGTAAATAACGAACACATAACCCAACATCCCCAGTATTAGCAAAGTCTACACAAGTGGAAGGGAAATTATAATTGTCGATGGCTTCAGCTTGAGCTCTTTTATAACATGCCATTGTATAGCTAACTCTTCCTGAAGGAGGCCTAGGACA
>JBFKKF010000406.1:0-2721 GCA_041631355.1 Bacteriovoracaceae bacterium
CAATAAATGATTATGAACCTTACCTAATAAAAAAACCATGATTTAGCTCAATAACAAAAATTAAAGTTTGGACCTATTCTCACCGAAATGCCCATCAACACTAATTATTATCAAAGGATGAACAAGTGAAAAAGTGGAATTTAACCCTATTATTGTCCATGTTATTTATAACCTCCTCATGTATCGACCAGGAGGAGGGAAAGTATATTCCCGGAGTCAATGGACCA
The DNA here is from genome assembly GCA_041631355.1 of Bacteriovoracaceae bacterium. Taxonomy (GTDB): domain Bacteria; phylum Bdellovibrionota; class Bacteriovoracia; order Bacteriovoracales; family Bacteriovoracaceae. The sequence continues at coordinate 228 of JBFKKF010000406.1, forward strand.
AAACTGAATATTCAAAATGGAAAGATCTTACTCTCAATAGAGCTAGAGAATGTAGATATTCCCGGAGGAGTTACTCTCCCGCTTAAGGATCTCCCAAACTCCACAGTAAGTGTTGGACCTTCATTAGACGACTCAGGAATATTCACTGGAACATTGATACAAGTTAGTTTTGACCCAAAAGATGCTGAAAATGATGACTTTAATGTTGTGCCCCCTCAGGTGCTACCAGATGGCCGTCCTTTTCCATTTACAGTTGACGGGAGCTTACCAGCTCTTGCTTTTCAGGTATCTAAGGCCAAAAATACGACTTTTTATGTCTCTAATAAGCTTTTTGGATTTTTTCTTCCCATAAGTCTTCCAAGGGACTTCACAATGGATGTTCATTACCGGCTTAAAGTTAATGGTAAAAATTATGGGATAGTGTCTCTTATTCACCCCAACGAATATGACGAAGGCTCAGGGGTCATTGTCCTCTTAACACTTGAAACTATTAAGAAAGACAGAGCTGCTCAAAAACTTCTAAAATGGTCCAAAAGAAACAAGTCTAGACTGTTTTAAGTAACTGAAAATAGATAAATAGGGCCAATGTCAGTATTGGCCTTCTCACCTGTAATTTTTACAATTTCATACTATCCCACACATCTCCAAGGTAAAATTTATTAACTACGATAATTACTAGGTTTTACTGTTATGAAAAAGCTGTTGCTATTAACATTACTCGTGCACATATTTTTTTACGGATGTGGAAAGAAATTTGAGGATTCAAGTTCAACTCCTCCTACCAAAAAATCCAGCACTGTCAGTAAAGATGATAAAGAGAGATTATTTATTGCTATAAATTCTAGATACCCTTCTCTTGTCAGTGCTTCCCTAAATGAAAACCCAAATATTGAGTATCAATTTGAAAACGGTGAAACTCCACTTACCTATGCCATAAAAACCTTGGGTGGTGAAAAGAAAGAAATTGTGGATATTCTACTTAGTCATACAACAAATATCAACTTTGCTAATAGCGAAGGAAGCTCTCCTCTGCTCACTGCTATAGAAGTCCAAAACACAAATCTTTTTTATAAAATTATGCAGTTAAATCCCGATATAAATAAACCAAATAAGCATTATATATCACCCTTTATTGCTGCTATCCAAACTAACCAAGTCACAATCGCACTCGAGCTGGTAGCGAGCAATGCTAATATAGAGTTAAGTTACTTTCACCAACAGCTTCTAAAACATAAGCTACGACTTAGTAATTTTAAACCGCTCAAGAAATTATTGGAAAATATCAGAAGTGAGGTCAGACGCAAGCAAACACTTATCAATCATATTGATGCCGGTAATAAATATTTTGTTAAATACCTACTTGTGAGTAATGATAAATATAAGGCAATAAATCAAAATGAAAATTTATTAAATAGAGCACTTAATATCTCTGATAAGGCCGTAAGAGAATACGTCTTAAAACTCTTACTTGAGTTTGAATCCGATCCAAATAAAGAAGGAATAAACGGTTTGGCCCTATCTTACGCCATAGAAGAAAATCAATATGACTCTGTTGTCATATTAAGCACATTTAAAGTAGATATCCTGCTTAGAGATAGTCACGGTAGAACTCCTCTTGAAGTCGCAGTTTCTAAATTACAGTCAGATGTGATTAGTCATTATGAAAACGATATTAAAAAGGCAATCAAAAAACAGGACGAGTCCACATTAGAAACCATCACTCGCGCATGTGAAGAGCTACTTAAGCTCTCGCATACATCATTTTTTATGAAGAATGAAGACGAAGAAGCCTACCTGAGAATTTACGAGGCACTAGATTGTAGTTCAAACTAGACGGCACCTCTATAAGTAAATGCGTTTTTAGCAATACTAGATCTAGTAATATTCTTCTTTTTATTAACTCTTCCTTCAAATTTTATTTTCTTTATCGCTTGTCCTAAAGACTTTGCAAGTAAAGGAGGGACAGCATTACCAATTTGTCTAAATTGAGCAGTGGCACTTCCTTCAAAAATAAAATCATTAGGAAAGCTCTGACAAGCTGCTGCTTCTCGTGGAGTAAGGTATCTATGCTCAATTGGATGATAATACATCGTCCGTGAAGTTAATATTGTTGGTCCTGGAGCATCAAGAGGAAGTCGTTGAAGTCTGGTTTGACGAAAACGTCCTTCACTAATTTGCTTCCAGTCAACGTCGAAGCGTAATCTTTTAGGAAGGTATTTTAACTCATCCTTTTGATATCTAATACCTGCTCCTGCGGGTATGCACTTCAACCTTTTAAAGTCTAGTTCATTAGCAAGTTTGGCGCGCTCAAGATCGTGATTATAGATATTGCCATATCTATCTGATAATTGCTCTAGAGCATCCTTGACGGTCTTAAATGTTGTTTCATTTTTATATCGAGGCTTTGGAAATAATGGATAGGCTCCCTTTACCCCCATAATAATGGCCCGTCTCCTCTTAGATGGAACGCCATATTCTTCAGCACGCATGACTG
>JBFKKF010000407.1:0-2717 GCA_041631355.1 Bacteriovoracaceae bacterium
AGCCTTTAAGTCCACCGATAATGTCCTCCTCTAACTGGTTAACTTCTGAGTGAACTCCCGCCCTAAAACTCTTTGTCTGTCCTAGGTATGAGTCTATAAGGGATACTTGTTGTCTTTCTGGATTTATACTCATAGTAGATAATTTTTCTTCAACATTACCAATAACAAGTTGGGCCTTACTGACAATTATTTCCACGCTTGAAACTTTCTTATCTAAGTTATCCGCATGGGTGTTCATTTCATCAAAAGTGGCCTTTACCTTAGTTAGAGTACGCCCTAGCTTCTCCATAGAGCCTGCTTCATGAGCCCTTTTCATAAAGAGAGATAATTGACTTAACTCGTAGGCAAGCTTTGACTTGGCTTCATATAACTGTGATTTAAATTCTCGTAGTTCTTCTTTGGTTTTATCAAATTTATGAAGTGACTTTAAAATTTCAGAGGTACCTTCCCCTAAAGTTGCTATTTTTTGCATACTACTATTCAATGTCACTTTATTTGCGCATATGATCTCAGTTCCATCTTGATAAACCTTGTTTAAGTTTTTAGATAGTTCAGATAAACCAATCACTGACTCCTTAAAAACTTTCAACGAATTAATTTTATCTCTATTGAAACTCGCATTCATACTTACAAAGTTTGCAACATCTTCTTTGAACTCTTGATATCTATCAATCCAAGAATGAAGAATTTCAATTTCATCCACTAAATTTGCTTTGTCTGTCTCAATTCGGTTTTCGAGAGTCATAAAATTTTGATAAACATCACTGATACCTGCAATTTGAAAACCATAAGCAAGTTGTTCACTATCGATTGACTCATTCTGTGATAGAAGAGTTAACGATTCTTTAATTGGGTTCAGTAAGCCTTTAGCTTGATCCTTTATCGTCTCTTCGATATTGGTTAAATCATAGAAAAATAACATTATTCTAGTTTGCCCGTTATGCTTAACAGGAGAAACAAACATTTCATATGGACGAGAGGCTTCCTCATCATTTGGTTTAACTTGAACTTGATAAATTCCTGCCACTCCATGCTTCAATGCCTCGATGACAGGGTCTTCGTGTCCAATATTAGTCAGCTTGTTTAGAAAGTCCCAACTCATATAGTCTTTATTAACTTCATCAGTAGAAATCATCCAGTCACTACAAAACTGTTTATTCGCCCAGATTAATTTTAGATTTTGATCCAGAAGTATAGAAGCTAATGGAAGTGCATCTTGGAAAATACTACCAAAACTCATACGTTTATTAATATAACCAGACATCCGACTTAAGTAATTTTCAAACTCTGAGCTAAACATGGCTTGTTCAGGCACAACCCCTTCAATTAACTGCTCTGATATTGTTTGCTCTAATTTTTTTTCCAAGTCATTTTGAAATCGCACAAACATAAAACGATTATAAACAAAGCTAAAAAGAAAAACCGTTGTTACCAGTCCGGCTACACCCAAAAGTCCTATCACATAATAAACACCCATTTGTTCTATTTTTAACTTCTGATAAGTGAGCTCTGGAGCCACAGCCGCTAACCAGCCTTTTAATTCTTTTGCAGCTTTTTCATGTACCTTGAAAAAATTCCCTCTTTCTGCTCCATACTTGGCAAGCATATCAATTTCAACCTGTAGGTTTTTAATTCTACTAATTATTTCGGACTTGTCCTTACGACTTAAGACCGAATTTTCAGTTATTTTTATCATTGAGTTGAAATCACGATTAACATTATTTGTCATACTTCCAATCTTTTCCCGGTTAATATGACCATTAGTAATAGTAAAAATCCTATCACTCATCCGCGTGAGAGTACGCCAGTTATTTAATTTTACATACTCATAAAATTTCATCATTTTGGTATTAAAAACGCTTTGGACTTTTGTGATTTTTGAGTATGAGATTAATTCGGCTGATGCATTCTTTAAATTTTGTAATTCTTTTTTTAAATTTTTAAATGACTCAACCTCAACGAGCTTATCAATTTCTTCAATTTCACTTTCTATCTCTCTAATTTTTTCAATGGCCAGTTTAGGATTCTCTTCCCATATAAAACTTTTTATTTGATCAAAGTACGGCTTGGTTTCGTATGCTTCTAATAGATAATTTGCTTTATGAAGATCCTTAGAACGGCTCCCATCAATAAAGCCGATTTTCCAAAAATAAAAAATCAAACTCAAGGTAGTAAGTATAATAAACGCCAGCGAAATTTGATAAAACTTAACAATTCTTTGGGGTACTCTTTCAATCATCCTAATCTCCAAATCAACACCTTCCATGTGTTTCATTAGTGTTTCTAATAGTATAAGTATCTAATATTTGTCATGTAATTGTAAAGAAATCAATTGAATATATGAAAGGCTTCGAGACGCTATTTACTATCTTGAAGCCCAGTAAAACTAAACGGCTATATCTTCGTGTGAATCAAAATCATTTTTAAGTTTGGCCTTTAATTTTAAAATGGCCTGGGTATGAAGTTGTGAAACTCTCGATTCAGTAACATCTAAAACTTGACCAATCTCTTTTAGATTTAGATCTTCAAAATAGTATAAAGATATCTGGGTCTATTTGTTCGGCTGTGTCTCGTTGTACAGGTTTTGTGATCAAAAAATACTGGCGTCTTCTGCCGCCAGAGACGCACTCTCGATAAGTAAATAGTGTAGGCGTTCCTTAAACTCTAATGAAAGTAGTAACATGTACCTTTGGTCTGTGCATTGCAGATGTTGTTAA
>JBFKKF010000408.1:0-2713 GCA_041631355.1 Bacteriovoracaceae bacterium
ACTGGAAAGTCTTCTACTGTTAATTCCCAAATGGCCTCAGGTGATCCAAGATCTCTCCAATAAACATGATCAACGCTTTTAATTTTTTCAGCTAAAACCTGAGCCGCCCCACCAATAGCGTGCATATAAACACACCCATAGTCTTTACAACCTTGAAGAGTTTTTGGGCCCATGCCCCCTTTACCAATAACTCCCACAATACCGTAATCTCTCATCACTTCCCACTGATATGGTTCTTCCCTAATAGATGTAGTTGGTCCAGCAGCTTTCACCTCGTAACTTCCATCTTTATTTTCAAGAACCACAGGTCCGCAATGGTAAATAATTTGATTAGTAAGATTGATAGGTGGTTTCTGACCGTCATGAATTCTTTTATGAACAGCGTCTCTACCTGTAAAAAGCTTTCCAGAGATTAAAACCATATCTCCAACCTTGAGCTTTCTTATTTCTTCTTTATCAAAAGGGTAATTTAGTTTTTTCATATTTATATCCTAATAAATCCATTTGTTGATAGAATGATCAGTTTTTAAAGTGACCCCTTGGCGGCGATAGGCCCAGCACATATAAGAGATAGATACATAAAAGGAAGCCGGAAGTCGGTTGAGGGCCCCAATTTTACATCCAAGTAGAGTGGTTTTTCCACCAAATCCCATAGGACCAATTCCAAGTTTATTTGAAGTGGTAACGATATCTGCTTCTAGTTTAGCTAATTCTTTATTTTCATTTTTATCATCTAGTCTTCTAAATAATTGCTCCTTAGAGTTAATATAACCTGAGCCTCTGTCGCCACCAATGCAAACACCTAGAACACCAGGACCACAACCTTTACCCTGTGCTTTTTGAACGGCATCTAAGATAACTTTTCTTACTCCGGCCAGGTCTCTCCCAGCTCCTAATTCGTTATATGGAAGTGAGTACTGGGCACCAACATTTTCACACCCTCCACCTTTGAGCATAAGTTTAATTTCAACTGACTTCTTAGCATGCTCATGAAAGTGGATTGATGGATGTCCTGGTCCAATATTCATGGTTTCATTTTTACCAGTAAGAGAGTCAACAGAGTTTTGTCTTAGAAAACCCTTCTTGGTAGCTTTCACTACTGCTTTTTGGCAAACTTTAGTGAAATTAGTTTGCGAGAAACCAACTGGGTGGGAAACGTAAAATACTATGGTACCCGTATCTTGGCATATGGGTTGGGATTTTAGTTTTGCTAACTTTATATTGGCCTGGATAATATCCATGGCATACTTAGCGGTAGTATTTTTTTCTTCTCTTTTTAATGCTTTTAGAATCACATTTTGAACATCGTCAGGTATAACGGTTGAAGTGACCCGAATTAACTCAACTAGAGAATCTTCTAAGTTTCTGTTAGGATTTGTTTTTGTCACTTTTTTTGCGACCTTCTTTTTAGCAACTTTTTTGTTCGTTTGTTTCGTAGGTCTTTTCGTCGCCACTTTCTTGGTGGACTTTTTATTTACTTTCTTTTTTGCCATAACGTTCCCCTGTCAATTAAGATTAATATTAACAATAATTATCTTGATTGTGAAAGTCTTAAAGGGAGATTGCTTGGAAAAGATTGTAATTCATAAACCCGGTGATCACTCAGTTTTAAAGATTGAAAAGTTCGAGCTTACCGACCCTAAAGAAGATGAAATTCAAGTAAGAGTTCACTATAGTGGAATAAATTACGCGGATATTTGCATCCGATGGGGGATCTATGAGTCTGCTAAAAAATTTGTTGGCTGGCCAATTACCCCAGGTTTTGAGTTCTCAGGAATTGTGGAAAAGGTTGGTCCTAATTCAAAATTTAAAATCGGTGATAAAGTTTTTGGAGTTTCTTTGTTTAATGCACAAAGCTCACATATCAATATTGCAACTAATCAAGTCTTTCACTTACCAACTAATTTAACCCTCAAAGAAGCCTCTTGTGTGCCAGCAGTTTTTTTAACTGCCTACCATGCACTTTTTCAGATATTTATTTTAAAAGAAAATAGTCTTGTTTTAGTTCACTCGGCAGCAGGCGGAGTAGGAAGTTCTTTAGTACAATTATTAAAAGCAAGGGGGCATCGAGTTATTGGTGTGGTGGGTAGCACCCATAAGGTTGGCTATCTAGAAGAGCTTGGAGCTGATTTTATAATTGATAAATCTCAAATGAACCTGTGGAAAGAGGTTGAAAGGTATGCTCCACAAGGACTAGATGTAGTTTTAGATGCCAATGGTGTTGCTACTTTGAATGAGAGCTTTAAGCATCTTGCTCCCATGGGAAAACTTGTGGTTTACGGTTTTCACACAATGCTTCCAAAATCTCAAAAACTTAATTGGCCAAAACTTATATGGGGGTATTTAAAGACTCCTAGATTCAACCCCATTAATCTTACCAGTGCTAATAAAAGTATTATCGGGTTTAATCTTTCCTTTTTATTTAACGAAAAGGAAATTCTTGTCCAGGGTATGGAAGAAATTATTAAATTATTTGAGACTAAAAAAATTTATTCCCCTAAAGTTACCGCTTTTAAAGCTTGTGATATCGCCAAAGCTCATCAACTCATCGAGTCAGGAAGCTCGATTGGAAAAATAACTCTTGATTGGACTTAATTTTTTGACGTTTCTGATTTTTCATCGCTAAACTGTATTTATCCACACAAATCAAGGGGTGATATATGAGGTTTTTAGCATTAGTGATTTTACTAGCAAGTTTTTCTGTTTCTGCAGG
>JBFKKF010000409.1:0-2704 GCA_041631355.1 Bacteriovoracaceae bacterium
GGGAGTAACTTCACCTAAGGCCCCTAAATACACCCCAGAGAAGACATCTGCGTATACATTATCTCCAATAAAAAACATGAGTTCAGGTTTTTTATCAATGGCCTTTGGCCAAATAGCATTACCGACCTCATTGTACATATCGTTTATACAACTCACTACCAGAAATTTTAACTTATCTCCAGAGTGATCAAAGGTTTTAAACTTACGAATATCTTTCCAAGTAAAATTAGTAGAACCTGCTTCTAGTCGATATTCCTTAGTTGGCTCAAGTCCTGTAATATACAAATGATCTACTGCAAAGTTTGAGTACTTCTTTTTGTAAGTCTTTATCTTATTAATTCTATACTCTATATTTTTCCGATCACGAACTTCATACTTCACATCTAGTTTTTTTGGGTATACCACTCTTATCACTGTACTGTGGGCATCAGTACTTCCTTGTAGAATTGAAAACTGTGTGGCAGATTCAGGTCTTGGAGATAAATAATTATATCCGCTACATGCACTTAAAATTATCAAAACAAAACCTAATAATTTGGTCATATAATTCACTACCCTTATAAATTTATTATCTATATTTAAAGAGTACATTATTTGTCGCAATTTGTTAGTTTTTTTTTAGCTAAACCGCATCAATTCAGTCCAAGAAGTAGTATATCGAGGAGACTTAAAGCTTCTCTTCATTTTCCAAGCATGCTCAGAGGTTCCACAAGAAGCAAACTGGATACTGCCAGGACCTTCCTGATAATTAATCTTATCCACTACTCTCATTAGCTTCTCATCCCTAAGACTGTCCTGTTGTGCTAAAAAATCAATCTGATACTCTCCGGTTTGATAAAAATCAGAAAGAGATACCCCGGCCTTGGCGTAAATAACACCCTTACGGTAGTTCTCATCTAGGATTTTTAAGCCAACTTCCAATAATTTTCGAGTATCACTCGTAGGATTAACCAAAGATTTTCGTCCGTACAGGTAAAACTGCTCTTTTGCTGCAAAAGCATTCGTTCTAGCAAAAACACTTATTTGAGTACAAAGGCTTTCTTGTCGTCGCATTTTTTCTGCTGCATTACTTATATAGTGACTTATGGCCTGGGATAAATCTTCTTTGGCCACTACTGCCTGCCCAAAACTTCTAGAACACATTATTTCTTTTTTATGCTCTACACTTTGCCCCAAACTAAAACAATTAATCCCCATTAACTCCTGCTTAATCTGTAGGCCGACCTTAGTAAAGTGTTTTTGAATTAAACTCTCATTGGGATATTCTTTAAACTCATAGGCAGTATAGATCCCCAAAGAATTTAGCTTGCGACTAGATGCCTGACCTATTCCCCAAATATCTGCCACTAAAACTCTTTTTAAAGCAATATCTCTAAGCCTTGGGTCAACTAGATTAACCACTCCCTGTGCTTTATTTGATTTTTTGGCAATATGATTTGCAATTTTAGCCAAGACTTTAGTAGGAGCAATTCCAACCCCCACAGGAATACCGATTTCTTTTAAAATTTTACCTTTTAAAAAATGGCCAAAGTTATCTAGCTCCTTAACTCCAGTTAAATCCACAAAGGCTTCATCCACAGAGTAAACTTCTACCTCGGGACAGGTATTTATTAAGGTTTTCATAACTCGATCAGAGATATTGGTATACAAAGAAAAATTAGAAGAAAAAACGGCAACACCTTTTTGTTTGCAAAGGTTTTTGATCTTAAAATAAGGAGCTCCCATGGCAATTCCTAATGCCTTCGCCTCATTGGTTCTGGCGATGGCACAACCATCATTATTGGATAAAACAATGACTGGCCTATTGTTTAAGTCCGGCCTAAAAATGCGCTCACAGGAACAATAAAAAGAGTTACAATCAATAAGGGCAAAAACTTTATCTTTCAATAAAAATCCCTTGCCAGTCCAATCACCACGCCAAAAACTAGTAGCTCATCTTCTTCGCCAATTAAGATATTTTTGTACTTAGAATTAAAAGAGCGTAAGTATTTATTTTCTCCTTCCAAGTACAATTGCTTACACATGGCCACCCCATTATAAAAAACTGCAATAATAGATTGATGTTTTGCAGTTAAAGAGCGATCAACAATTAAAATATCATTATCTTTAATCTCAGGTGACATGGAGTCTCCTCCTGCCCGAACTAAAAAAGTTGCCTCTCGGTTTCTAAGAAACTTTTCATCTAGGGAAAGATAATTTTCAACAAAGTCTTCTGAGATACCAAACAAACCACAGGCAAGCTCTCCTTGATAAAGAGGAAGCCAGTACTGTTTGATTTCAGAGGACACGGGCTTTAGCGGTCCAAGTATATTCATAAGATCAATATACCAAACCGTAACTTTTCCGTAAACAGGCAAGATTTACTATCATTCCAATATGATGAGCTGGTGCCAGCTTCGCAATGCGACAAATTAAAACTATCAAGGAAATACCTGCTTTTATCTAAAAGAGAACTACTCTCCCACCATCTTAGATTCTAGATGCTAGTGGATGCAAAACGGCTTAATCGCCCAATCTCAAGTGGAAGATCATGGCCCTGAAGGGATTATGATTCGAGATAATAAATTTGTGAACGTAAAGCTTGGAATTAAGATTCAAAATAAAAGCGGCTCAGAGCCAAAAGCATGGATTTTAAACAATCATATCAATGCCTTTTATCGCGGAATTGTAATCTCAAATAAGAAATTTGTTTGGATTAAAAATA
>JBFKKF010000410.1:0-2701 GCA_041631355.1 Bacteriovoracaceae bacterium
GAAATAGCTGCTGTTAGTGTTGTCTTACCATGGTCTACGTGACCGATTGTACCGATGTTTACGTGCTGTTTTGAACGGTCAAATTTTTCCTTTGCCATACTGTTTCTCCTTCAAAAATATCGCAATCTAGGCGCATTTATTTTTTAAAATTTATTGCCTGAGTATGCTTTAATGAATACCCATCTGACAACTGTTTTCATACAAAAATATAAAAAAGTGGAGCTCACGACGGGATTTGAACCCGTGACCTCGTCCTTACCAAGGACGCGCTCTACCCCTGAGCCACGCGAGCAACAGCTTTTATCACTTCTATGGGCCCTATTTCCTGCTTACTGCCGTAGCTTTCAAGTAATAAATTACACAGAAGTTTACTTTTTATTTCTAAGGGTAAATATATCAACTCATTAAGAAGTACAACAAAATTCTTAATTTGCACCCAAATTTTATTATTCAAAGGCAAAAATATGATTATCAGAGATGCAAATCCAACAGATATTTCTTTTATTATTTCCTCTCAGCTTGCTATGGCCAAAGAAACAGAGGGTCTAAACTTGGTCAAAGAACTGGTAAGTAAAGGTGTACGAAGTGTTTTTTCGAAGCCGCACTTGGGCCAATACCTAATTGCAGAGCATGATAACTCACCGATATCATGTCTACTCACTATTCCTGAGTGGAGTGATTGGCGCAACTCTACTGCAATATGGATCCATTCACTGTATGTCCTCCCTGACTACCGTAATAAAAAAGTTTTCAAGGCAATGTACGAATACCTTCAACACAAGGTTCTTCATTCCGATGATTATTGTGGCATAAGGTTGTACGTGGACAAGACAAACTCTGGCGCCATCAAAGCATATACAAAAGTAGGCATGTCAGATGAGCACTACTCACTGTTCGAGTGGCTGAAATAAAAATTAATAAAGTTTTGTTTGAAAAATGGAGCGGGCGAAGGGGTTCGAACCCTCGACCCCCAGCTTGGAAGGCTGGTGCTCTACCAACTGAGCTACACCCGCTAATGGTCATCATCATCTAAAAAGTGGTGGCGCGGGAAGGATTCGAACCTTCGAAGGCATACGCCGGCAGATTTACAGTCTGCTCCCTTTGGCCACTCGGGAACCACGCCCCATTTTTTTAATGGAGCTGCTCACAGGATTTGAACCTGCGACCGTCGGTTTACAAAACCGATGCTCTACCAACTGAGCTAGAGCAGCTCATACCACCAATATTCAAATGATGAGGATTAATTTTATAAACCTGATAATGAACAAAGGCAAGTATTTTTTAAGCAATTCCGAAACATTTTTCCATACATACCGCAGCAGCAATGGAAACATTCAGAGATTTTATATCACCCTGAGACTTTAAACCAATATGGTTATCGATTACACGAAGTACCGCATTACTAATTCCGGTGTCTTCTTTTCCTAACACTAATGCCATTTTGTTTTTACTTGCCCCAAGGTCTTTCAATTCTGTATTTGCATGCTCACTTAATGCCACACAAGTAACACCTAAAGACTTTAACTTGGTAAGTGTTTTAGTTAATTTATTTACCCCGACTAAGGTTGTGTACTCAGCTGCTCCAGAGGCAATTCTAAAAAATGAAGGTGTTAACCCAAAAGATTTTTTATCAGGAACCACAACTGCATCAACTCCATAAAAAGAAGCCGTTCTCAGGATTGCCCCGGCATTATGCACATCAGTAATCTGGTCAAGACAAAGTATCTTTAAGTTTTCTTTCTCGGTGGCAAGTAAATAAAGATATTCAACTTCTTTGATCTCCAAAGGCGATGTAATAATAAATACCCCTGAAGGAACCCTCACATACTCTACATCTAATTCTTTAAAATATTTTTTTGCTTCTTCTTGGAGTTTATGACCTGAACACATTTCTATCTTTAGACCAGAAGTATCCATCTCTTTTTTTAAAAGGTCTAAGCCATCATCAGTCGCAACTACTTTATGAATCGTTCTTTGAGAGTTCTTAAGAGCCGCAATAATACTATGAATACCTATAATGAGATCAAATTCTTCCATTACTCTTTACCAAGTTTTTTAAGAATTTCATCTAGCTTTTGGGCCAATTGTTCACGTTTCACCTTGTGAACCTCTCCACTTTTTCGCTCTTTTATTTCAAACTCTCCAGTGTTCTCGTAATCTCTCTCACCTAAGAGTACTCGTACAGGTAAGCCTAGTAAGTCTGAGTCTTTAAACATCGCTCCTGGTCCAAGCCCCCTATCATCAAGAAGTATATCCAGTCCCGTAGCCTTTAGCTCATCATATACATCAGAAGCTAATTTCTTAGTTTCCTCTTTCTTTCCAATTACAGCAAAATACGCATCAAAAGGAGCAAGCTGTGGACTCCAAATCATACCGTTCTCATCGTGTGATTGTTCAATCGCTGCTGCCATGGTTCTTGAAATCCCGATACCATAACAACCCATTAATGGATGAATTTTCTTTCCATTTTGATCTAAAACGTTTGCATCCATAGATTTGGAATATTTATTACCTAATTGAAAAATATGGCCAACTTCGATTCCTTTTCTAATCTGAATTGGAGTCTTCTTATCAGGGCCTAGGTCATCTGCTTTGGCCAATCTTAAATCAATTTGTTTATATTCTTTAAGATCTCTGGAAGGTGTAAATCCAGTGGTGTGATAGTCAACTTTATTAGCACCAACAACATACCCGGCCTCTA
>JBFKKF010000411.1:0-2689 GCA_041631355.1 Bacteriovoracaceae bacterium
ATTGGAGGAAATGCAGGTGAAGAGGGCGGGGAAATTTCAATCTATACTAAACAAGCAGATACAGTAGGGGGAGTTCAAGCAAGAATTACTGTTTCACATGATGGAAATGTCGGGATTGGAACTACCACACCAGACGACGCCCTGGATGTGGTAGGTGATATAGATGCCACCGGATGTTTACAAACTGATAACTCAAGTGTTGTTGGTGGTACTTGTACTTCTGACGAGAGATTGAAAATGAATATTAATCCTTTAGTGAGTTCACTACAAAAGATATTGAAACTTAGACCAGTTGAGTATGTATGGCGACCTGAGTTTGAAGATATTCACCATCGCGAAGGTGGAGAGATAGGGTTAATTGCTCAAGAGGTAGAAGAAGTGTTTCCTGATATGGTAGTAGAAAAAGAAGATGGATATAAAAGAATTCGCTATGGAGTCTCTCTAACCTTAAGAGTGATTCAAGCAATCAAAGAGTTTTTTGGAATTTATACAGAGGACCAGAAAGTGGTAAATGCAAGACTTGCCAAGCTTGAAAGTGAAAATGAAAAGTTAAAAGAAGAACTTTCTAAACAAAGTAGAAGTATTACTTCAGAAAGTGATGTGAGTGAGTTAAAGGCCGAAAACAAAATGATGAAAGAATTCTTGTGTGAAAAATACCCCGAAGCTGATTTTTGTCCATAAAAAAAGGCCCCTTTAAAGAGGCCTTTGTACTTTGTCATTTAATTATAAATTATTGTTTGAACATTTTACTAAATCCGCCTGCTAGGTCTAGTGGAACTGGAAAAATGACTGAAGACTTTCCGGCCCCGGCTGATACTTCGCGCATGGTATCTAGGTATCTTAAGGTCATAGCATCTTTTTCAGAAGAAAGTACTCTTGCAGCTTCTGAAAGTTTTTGGGCCGCTTGAAATTCCCCATCTGCCGAGATAATTTTTGCTCTTTTTTCTCTTTCTGCCTCTGCTTGCTTCGCCATTGCTCTTTGCATATTCTCAGGAAGATCAATTGCTTTAAGCTCAACGTTAGTAACTTTTACACCCCAAGGCTCAGTTAACTCATCCAAGATAACTTGCAGCTTAGAGTTGATTTCTTCTCTTTGTGCTAGAACCTCATCTAGTTCATATTGTCCGATAACAGATCTTAATGTCGTTTGAGCAATTTGCGAGGTTGCATGGTAGAAGTTTTCAACTTTAATAACTGAATGTTGAGGGTTATTAACTCTAAAATAAACAACACCGTTAACTTTAAGTGTTACGTTATCTTTAGTGATAATATCTTGACTTGGAATATCCATGGTCACAACTCTAAGATCAACTTTAATCATTTTCTCAACAATTGGGATTAAGATAATGAGTCCAGGACCTCTAACTCCCGCATATGAACCTAGTCTGAACACAACTCCTCGCTCGTATTCATTTAAAATTTTGATCGAGCTTAATAGTAATACACCTAGAATTACTATTGCTGGCATTAATAAAACACTCATAATGACTCCTTAGTCTTAATTATTTCTTTTTAACTTTTAATATTAAATGTTCATCATCCTGTTTTAGAACAATAATCTTATCTTTAAGTTCCAAAGCTTCATCGGACTTCGCATTCCAAATCTCTCCTTCAACTTTGACTTGATACTTCTTATCTTCGGCATCAATGATTTTTGAAACAATTCCAGTTTCTTCTACCGAGCTGTAGAAATTTGGTGTTTTTTTCCACGTCTTAAAGAGAAACCATCCCAAAAAAATCACATATAGTGAAATTGAACCTACCACAGAGTAGACAACACTTTGCTCTAAATCAATGAGGCTATTATCCGTTCTAAATAAAAACAACGATCCTAAAATGAGGGAAACAATCCCACTGATTGTAAGAATCCCAAAACTAGTTATGTATGCTTCTAAAATGAATAAGATAAAGGATAAGACAATAAGACCAACGGCACCAAAGTTGAGTGGTAGAACTTGAAAACCAATCCCTGCTAAAAGTAGACAACAGGCACCGAGGGCCCCTGCCACAAATCCACCAGGGGCCTGCAACTCAAAGTATAAGAGTGCGGCACCAATAATAAATAAAATATAGGCAGTGGTTGGGTTGGAAAAAATATTGAGAACTTGTTGTCCTGGATCCATTTCTACTGTTTCTATAGTCGTACTTGGTAAAACTTTCAAAGTAAGACCAGATCCTTTAACGGTAACTTTTCTTCCATTTAAAAATTCTAATAGCTCTTTTTCCGAATTAATAATTTTATCGATAACTTTCTTTTTTACTGCATCTCTGGCATCGAGGCTAATGGCCTCACTAATCATTTCACCAAAATATTTTGGGTCACGTCCTCGGGCCTTGGATAGAGAAGAGACTAAGGCCACCAGATCATTTACAGCCTTTGCTTTAGCATCTTTTTGTTCAATATCCTTACCTATTGAGATGGGAGTTGCGGCCCCTATATTAGTTCCTTCGCTCATAACGAGTATATGGGCGGCACTAGAAATAATGGCACCGGCACTAGTAGCGCTGGCCCCTTCAGGAGTTATCCAGATACCCACTGGAAAATCAACTGAGCCAATCAACGTCATGATATCTTTTGTGGTGGTAACGAGCCCTCCAGGAGTATCAAGCTTAATAAACGCCACATCACCATTTTCACCTGAGAGTTTTCTGAAACCATCTTCGAGAAAGTTAAAGATAGCAGGATTGA
>JBFKKF010000412.1:0-2679 GCA_041631355.1 Bacteriovoracaceae bacterium
AAGGTTTTTAGTATCTTTGGCCTTAACCAATTCCAGAACCTTGTCCTGGCTTAAGTCTACAGACTTGATGGCCAGTTTATTTAGATTAAGCGAGTGCTTTGTCTCAACATCAAGATTATACTTTTTTCCTAGAGATTTAAGCTTTGAAGTTTTTCCATTTTTCATCGCCGACTTTATTTGCTCCGCTAGCTCATTATTAAACTTTGTAAGCTCGTCGCGGTTAAGTCTTTGCAAATGCTCTCTTGCAAGCTCTTCTTTTTTCTTGTTAAAGCTTACAACTTTTTCTTTTTTAGCTTTTGCAGTTGCCTCGTAGGTTTTATACAGGGATTTAAGCATCTCCTCATTGGTTTTATCATTTACGAATTTAGAAAGTTCACTTTTACTAACGGGAAGGTTCTTAACCATATCCTCTTTGGCAAATTGAGCGTAACTAACTTTTAACTCAGATTTCTCGTACTTTAACATTTCTAGGATTTGTGCTTGGGATACAGTTACTGAATCTAAGAGTTGAGCTAGCTTTTGTGTTTTTATTTGATCAATAATTTGCTCTTCAAACTCTTTAGGAGAAACTCTATTATTTCTAAGCAATAGCTTATATTTATTTACATCAAATTTCTCATTAGTTTGAAAGTAAGGTAGGTCCTTGATCTCTTCTTTTATCGCAAGTTTTCCAGCGCTAAAGTGAAGTTTAGTCGCATAATTTAAGAACATTTTTTGCTTTACTAGGCCATCCATAACTCTTTCTCTAATTCTGAAATCACGAATTTGCTTTTGAGTTAAACTTTTCCCTTTGTTGAACTGGCTAAATCTTGCTAATTCCTGGTTTAGTCGTCTATTGAACTCTTGTGAAGTTATTGGAGTTCCATCGACACTTCCAACTTCCCCAGTATTAGATTGAAATCCTTGGTACCCTGTTAAAACGAAGGCGATAATAATGGCCCCAAGTATTAGGGATACTGCAAAAGATGAGATTTTATTGCTTAGGTTTTTCATTTAAAGATTTCCTTGTTGTTTAAAAAAATTCTGTCATAAAATTTTATAATGATTTTCTTTAAAGTCAATTTTGCAATCAGCGTCAAATGGTTTTAATTATTGGCATTAAGTTTATCCTTAGATAATCTAGGGACTATGTATTAAAGAAAATAGAAGGAGTAGGGTGAAAAATCTCAACTTTGATTCATCGCGCTGGAAATTATTAAACAATACTCTGATTGGAATTATTGCTCTTTATGGTATCGCTACGCAAAATTACAAGGTCGAGAATACATCTTTTTTCCAAAAAGTGATGATGGAAATGCTGACTCCATTACAGCAAGGAACCACTTCATTAAGGGATCAAGTATCTCAAACTTTTCAGCACTATATTAATATTGTTAATACTAGTAAGGAAAATGAGCAATTAATAAAAAAAGTACAAGAGTTAGAAAATAAAATTTTTACCCTCAAAGAGGTTGAAAGAGAAAACGAACGACTTAAACAATTGCTAGAGTTTGGTAAAGAAATACCTCGTAAAAAAGTTCTGGCCCAGGTGATAAGCTGGGATTCCTCAAATGAATTTAAGGTTTTAAGAATTAATAAAGGCGAAAATGACGGCTTGAAACTGATGTCTCCAGTAATCACAATGACAGGCCTGGTGGGC
This sequence comes from Bacteriovoracaceae bacterium, assembly GCA_041631355.1. GTDB lineage: Bacteria > Bdellovibrionota > Bacteriovoracia > Bacteriovoracales > Bacteriovoracaceae. The sequence goes on from JBFKKF010000412.1 coordinate 1,640, forward strand.
TACGTTTATAGAGTTAGTCCAAACTATTCTGATATTTTAACGATCCTGGATCAAAATAATAGAGTGGATTCTATTGTTGTAAGAACGAGAACACACGGGATCGTAGAGGGCCGCTCAAACTTCGTTTGCCACCTAAAATATGTAAATCGTACTGAAAATCTTAAAATTGGTGATGAGGTCATCACTGCGGGTTTAGGAGAGATTTATCCCAAGGGAATTAAAGTAGGAAAAATCTCTAAAATAGATAAAAAGAATTACGGAATTACCCAAAAAGTAGAAATAGAACCGAGTGTGGATTTTCATGAACTAGAAGAAGTCGTTGTTCTTATAGAAGGGGAGAAATAACTTTGAGATATTCAATACAAGATATACTATTGGGTTTTATTAAAACGGCAGGATTATTGGTTTTTTTAGAAGTCTTTACTTCAGCTGTATTACCGGCTTTTGGATTTGAAGAGTTTAAACCAGCTTTTAACGTGATTATTGTTTTATTTTTGGCGTTTAAACTGGATGACCCTGCCTTGCCATTGTTAATTTTTGCATTTCAATATATTCATTCGGCTTTCTCTATTGAGGGATGGGCCGCAGGAACATTTGCGGGTATTGTTATTTCCTTCTCAGTTCGATACGTAAAGGATTTATTAAATTTTTCAACTGCTATTAGTACAATTGTCGTAGTACAGATTTTCCAACTGGCCTGGTTTTTCTTAGTCGCCGCAATCTTATCAGCTAAAATTAGTGATTTTTCAGTTTTTATGACAATTTTTTGGAAGTACGTTCCTGAAAGCATTTTTCTTTCTGCAATTTCATATCACTTCTTTAAATTGTTAGACCGTATATGGAATTTGAATAAATTAAATCAAGGAATACCTCTTTAATGTTTGGAGACGAGGAATTAATAAAAATTCACAAGTCCAGAGGGACACAAGTTGCAAACATAATCATTTTTTGTTTTGTCATCGTTTTAGTCCGTCTTTGGTACTTACAAATTTTTAAAGGAGAGGATTATCATCGCTTCTCTATTCAAAACAGGTTGAGAA
>JBFKKF010000413.1:0-2675 GCA_041631355.1 Bacteriovoracaceae bacterium
TAGAAAGTACTCACTGGTCTATTATCAAGTTGACCTTCGCAAACAAAGTCCCCTTCAATTTTTTTTGCAATGGGTAAACAATTAGCACCAAATGCAGATCCCAAAAATGTTAATGTAAGAATTGAAATTAATGTTTTCATCGTTTTACCCCTTGTAAAGTTCTTAAAAGAAAGAATTCTTGTTGATTTTTTAGCAAAATAGAACTTAGAGATTAGTTAGACAATCCTACATGTAAAAAATGACATTAATTTTTCTTAAGTTTAGATTACTTCCCTAGACCGCAGTGCGGCATTTTTTCGGAAGCATAAGGATTTTGAACTTCATCAGTCTTAGCAGTATTCTGAATCCAGTACTTCTTTTCCATTGGGCAATAGTATCGTGAATAATTTTTATTTGGAGCATGCTTTTCCAGAACGACTAATAATCCTTGAGAAATTGTATTAAAGGCTTTTTTAATTTCTTTTAGATCATCTGACTTAAGAATTTCGTTTAGCTTTTTCTTAGTATAAGTCAGCGTTTTACCAATTTTTTCATCCTTAATTTTTTCAGTAGTATCAAGTAGATTCTTTGCCTCTGCTTTAATCTTTTTAAGATCGTTTTGATAGAAAGCCTGGTGCAGTTTTTCATAGACAGCTAATGTGTTATCAAACTGCTCATTGCCTGCAAATGCTAAATTAGATATGACTAAAAATGCTAAAACTAAATATCTCATGTTAATTCTCCTGATTTTCTATTTTTTTCTCATAAATATAACTAAAAATAACTGGCACTACAAATAAAGTAATTAACTCAATGGCCATCCCCCCCAAAGTTGGTATGGCCATGGGTTTCATAACTTCACTTCCCTGTCCAGTGGCCCACATAACTGGTAAGAGGGCAATCACAGTGGTGGTAGTGGTCATAACTAATGGCCTGATTCTTCTACACCCTGCTTCACTGATTGTTTCTTTTAGCTCCTGCCAAGATTTTGGATTATGGGACTTTAGCGCCTGTTTTAAGAAGGTCATCATGACAACCCCATCATCCACAGCAATTCCAAATAAGGCGATAAATCCCACCCAAACTGCAACGGAAGTATTAAAGTTTCCAAGCCAAAGAAGAAGCAGCCCCCCTGATGCCGCAATAGGGATAGCGGTGAAAACAATTCCACTTAAGCTAAAAGAGCGAAAGCCAAAGTAGATAATTAATAAATTAATAAACAGCGAAAGAGGTATTAATAACATAAGTCGTTTATTCGCCCTCACTTGATTTTCAAATTGACCTGCCCACTGGATTGAATAACCAGGTGGAAACTGAACTTTTTGTGCTACTTCTTTTCTTACCTCTTCCACAAACCCAATCAGGTCTCTATCCCTCACATTTAATTGAACCGTCGATCTAAGTAGTCCATTCTCAGACTGAATCATGGATGGTCCCACAGTCACTTTTATATTTGCTAGCTGACTAATGGGTATATGCTGTCCATTAGGTGTGGCCACTAGAATATTTTTTAACTCATCCAGTCTATCTCTTAATTCTTTTTTATAGCGGACTCGAATTGGATACCTTTCTCTTCCCTCGTACATTTGATCAATTTTCATACCACCAACAGCAGTTTGGATGATAGCGTTTACATCTCCCGTATTTACTCCATAACGACTGGCCTTCACTCGATCAATTTCAAATTCCACATAGGGTTTTCCATTGATTTGCTCTGCATATATCCCGTAAGAACCTTCAACCTGCTTAACCACCTCGGCAACCTCGGAAGCAATACGTTCTAATTTTTCTAAGTTTGTCCCAAATATTTTGGCGGCCACTTGAGTTTTGATACCGGTAGAAATCATTCCAATTCTCGTTTGAATGGGAAAATCCCAAGAGTTCACAACCCCCGGAAGTTGTACCATTTCATCCAGCTCATTCATGATATCGTAAATACTCACTCCAAATGGCCACTCATCTTTTGGTTTCAACTTAATCAAGGTTTCAAACATGGCAACCGGTGCGGGATCAAGACTGGTTTCTGCTCGTCCTAGCTTTCCCACAGACATTTCTACTAAAGGGTGCTTGGTAATAACTTCATCTGTATAGGCCAAAAGCTCTCTTGCCTTAGTGATACTCACATCAGGAGTAGTCACCGGCATATAAAGAATGTCACCTTCATTAAGAGAGGGCATAAATTCTCGCCCTAATTGATTGAACGCTACCCCTCCTAGAATACACATTAAAATGGGAGCGATTACAAATTTCTTGCGATGCTCTAATACCCAATTAAGAGTTGGCTTATAAAACTTTATGATCCCTGTACTAACTTTATTTTTTTCAATCGGTTGAAGTTTTCCCTTAAGCATAAAAATCGAAAGGACTGGGATTAACACGATAGCTACAAATACTGCTCCTAGCATGGCCAAAGTCTTGGCCCAGGCCAGAGGCACAAATAGTTTTCCTTCCGCTCCTTCAAGGGCAAAAACGGGGATAAAGGTTATTACTGTGGTTAGTACCGCGGTTAGAATGGCGGGACCAATCTCTTTGGCAGAGTCTTGAATGATCTTAATTCTTTTGGCGTTATCAGCGGTAGGATTACTGGCAAGATGGGAATAAATATTTTCCGTCATAATGATTCCCATATCCACCATGGAACCAATTGCGATAACTAAACCAGACAAACTCATAATATTTGAGTCTATATTTAAAAA
>JBFKKF010000414.1:0-2661 GCA_041631355.1 Bacteriovoracaceae bacterium
AACGATAAAAATTTCACTTCCCCTTAAAAACTCAGGGCAATGCGTTTACTGCAGTGTATAGATTTCTCATATCAAAAACAGTATCAACAGGGGAAAGTTTATGAGACACCTTACAACAATTGCAGTTGTATTTATTATTTCGACTATAAGTTTTGCTAACTCGGGAAGAATTCCTGAGTATCCAATAAAAAAAGTTCCACAAGCTAGAATTATGCCAGCTGACCCCATGGAGGATTATACACCAAGTGTAATTTCTGAATATAAAATGCAAAATATTTGGGAGAACATGACTACTAGGCTTAAAGGTAAGGACTGTTATCGGAGAGCACATATTTGGGCCTATAATATGTATGATTTTTATGGAGTAAAATCTATGAAAATATTCATTCACTATACTAATAAATTTAATAGAGAACTTGATGGTGCTGCCAAAATGAGTCGTAGAGGGCTTAAGGGAATCTTGGATTATAGAACGTATAAAATGTTAGGGTATAATAAAACCTGGGATTATCATGTGGCCCCATTGGTTCAATTAAGAAATGGTGACTATAGAGTGCTGGATAAGGAATTAATTTTGGCCTATGATGCTAGATTTCCTTATACCGATGATGAAGCTTGGGATTTAAAAAAGCGTCCCGCAACTATCGAAGAGTGGCTTGATGGCTTAATGGTTCGAGGTGAATTATTGTGGAAAGCCAGGAAGTTAATGCTGGAAAGAGATATGAAAAGAGCAAGTGGTGCTTACTATAATCAGCTGAGAGCAAAATATATTGAGCTAGGAATGGATAAGAATAATCAAATCGATATTAAGTGTCATCGTGCAGATTCAATCGCTGAAGTCGACTTAAATCACGATACGGCCTATTGTTTTTATACGATCGCACCGATGTATTACTATAATGAAATGGACTTAAGAGCGCTTGCTTTTGGAAATACCAATCAAAACTATGCAATGCCAGTTCGACCAGAAACTTACACTGAAGAAAACTATCTTAATGGTAGAAACTATGTCGCTAGAAGATGGATTTATGCTGAACTCAGTGATGCGAAAAAAGAGTTTAAATGGGGAGCTGCAGGAGACTTTAGTAGTAGAATCAAAAAAGTAAATTACTAGCGCTATGAAATTAATTGGATCGATTGCTTCTCCTTATGTTCGAAGAATTCGAATTCAGTTGGGGAAGCAGGATTATCAATTTGAAAAAGTTAATGTCTTCGATAAAGCAGATCAAAAAAAACTTGCAAAGATTTCACCTACTAAAAGAGTTCCAGTTCTAATTGATGGTGAAACAGTCATCTGGGATTCTTTGCTAATCGCAAAGTATTTAAATCGAGCGGACTTTGACTTAGAGACTTCCAAAGAGTTAGTTTTAATTAATGAAATGACAGATGCAGGTATTCAACTTTTTCAATTAAGAAAATTTGAGATTGATCCTGTGGACTCCGGAGTTTTTTCACAAAATAACCTTGGTAGAATTCAAGAAATTTTAAAGTATTTTGAGGCAAAGACTTTATCAGAATGGAATATGGTGGAGCAATGGTTATACTGTACTCTAGATTGGTTTATATTTAGAAATGTTGTGGATTGGAGAGGAGAGTTCCCTCATCTAGTCGAATTTTATCTTAAAAATACAAAAAGAGAAATTATCCAAGATACAGCACCTTCAATTTAAAGGGAAGAATGAAAGAAAAAACTCGATGTAGATGGGCGATGGAACACGATCTATTTATTTCTTACCACGATAAGGAGTGGGGAGTGCCTGTTCATAACGATAAAAAACTATTTGAAATGCTTTGTCTTGAAGGGGCGCAAGCAGGACTAAGTTGGCTTACGATTCTAAAAAAACGTGATGCCTATAGGAAAGCCTTTGATAATTTTGATTTTAATAAAATAGCAAAATATAGTGAAAAGAAAAAAAGTAGCCTATTACAAAATGACGGTATCGTTAGGAACCGCTTAAAGGTCAATGCCTTTGTAGAGAATGCGAGAGCCTATATTTTGGTTAGAAAAGAATTTGGAACCTTCAATAAGTATATTTGGTCATTTGTGAATGGAGTCCCAATAAAAGATGGAAGCCAGCCGGCGCAAACAGAATTAAGTCAAAAGATAAGTAAGGACTTGAAAAAAAGAGGGTTTAAATTTGTGGGACCCACCATCTGCTATGCCTTTATGCAGGCCATTGGCATGGTAAATGATCATTCTCCTCAGTGTTACCGTGCTAAAGAACTGACATAACTAGTTCTGATTAAGATCATTAAAAGCTTCATCAATTGTGTTAAACTTGAATTCAAATCCTGCTTTTACAAATTCATTTGGATAGGCCCGTTGTGAATCCAATAATATCTGGGCCATATCACCCATTACTAAATTGAGCGCAAACTTAGGCGCCTTAAATAAGGCCTTCGAATTTAAAGACTTAGCAAGGGCATCAGAGAACTCTTTGTTGGTTATAGGGTTAGGGGAAGTGGCGTTAAATACACTTTGCTCAGTTTTGGAGGTTAGTAGAAAAATAATTTGAGACACAAGATCATCAATATGAATCCAACTAATGTATTGTTTACCGCTACCTAGTACAGATCCCATATAGTTTCTAAATATTGGTTTAAGTTTTTTTAATGCACCTCCTGTATTGGAAAGAACCATGCCGATTCTAATAATGTGAA
>JBFKKF010000415.1:0-2658 GCA_041631355.1 Bacteriovoracaceae bacterium
CTGAAGTGGTCTTTATTTGGTCCAAACTTTCTCTCACTATATTCTTGAAGAAACTCTATGTATTCCTGTGATAGTTCTTTTTCTATGATTTTTGCTTTAATTGTCCCTAGCGAATCTTGGGGAAAAATATCCACTCTCTTTTTTCGGCATTTCACCTTGAATTTATTGAATAACTTATCTATTTGGTCGTGTGAGTTTATTTTAATTCGAGATGTAAGTGCAAAGAAAATAGTGATTAAAAGCATTAAGGCCAAAAAACCCACAGTATAAAATGATTTAAGTTTTAGGTTGATTTTTTGGGCAATCGATTTTTGTTGAGAACGATCAAAATTATCCATGAATAATGAAATTCTATAGTTTGCATTTTCGATATACTTTTGCAGTTTATAAAAGCTGGTAAAATAGTTTTGTTTAAAGGTGGATTCTTTAGCAAAATATTTGTTACCCCCCTCACTGATTCTTAAAGGTGCTACAAACTCTGTTGGGTCAATTCGATTCCACTGATTATTATCATAGTACTCGACCCAGGCATGGGCATCGTTGGCCGTAATTAAATAATAGTTTCCAAGCTCATTGTACTTGCCTCCTTGGAAGCCGCTAACAAGTCTGGTCGGTACATTATTCATACGTAATATCACTCCGAGTAATGAGGCGAAATGTGTACAGTAACCTTTTTTAGCTTGGATGAACTCTTTCATCGTCCCAAGTTTTCCGGGAGAGAGTGTGTAGTAAAAATTATTTTGATTGAGATAATTCTTAACATTATTCAATATGTCCTGTGTTTTTTTTGCCTTGGTGATGTTGAAAATGTTTTGAAGGGCATTGGGGATGAATTTTGGGAGTTGTAAATACTTCTCCTTGTTAATATGAACCTCTTTTTGAGGAGTATTTAGAAGGCTTTGTGCGCTCAGGATAATTTTCTTATTTTTGACATAAGTTTTAAAAGCATTAAACTCTTTTTCTTTGTAGAATCTTAGGTTTGATTTGGTTATGCGATAGGGGGTGTCGAGTAAAATAATATCTCCTTGAAGACTTTGCTCAAATTTAATTGTATATTCGATACTCTGAGGAGTACTTGCTTTCTTGTTATTCTTACTAATCCAGCCCGGCTCTCGACTCCAATTGTAACCATCAGTCTTAGTTAAAACACTTCCACGCCAATAAAGAAGCTCAGGGTTAAGTTGGGTTTTTATTTCAGCATAAAAGGCATTACGGTTGCTAAGAGTCAGATTATCAGTCGTCGAGTTATTAATTTCTTGTGCATACCCAATACTATTTTGTTGGCGAATGTTTGCACTCGGAAAGAAACCGTAGAATCTAGGAAAGATAATAAAAAGTAATAAGATAATAGGCGTTGTTTTAAGTATAAATGTTAGACTTTTCTTTGAAAAACTTAACGTTGAAAAATTAAAATTTTCAGTCGCCCTAAGAGTAAACAGTCTAAAGATAATAGCAATACTCATTAGTAAATAAGTGAAGTAAAAAATATTTGTGTTAAAAAGAGCAAAGCTTCCAACCCATAGGAGCCCAAACACATAATTAGTCTGAAATTGTTTGGTATCCTGTAGGATCTGTGCGCAAATCATGATGTTCAAGAAACCCACCGCGGTTTCGGGTTGAATCCGATATCCAAATTCCTTCAGTAGAAGGTATGAGCCAATGATGCTAGCAATAAATAATACGTATCTATGAAAACATGTAAATAGTCTTATAGTTAAAGCAGATATGATGCTGGTAATATACCAAGTGGGAAGAAAGTCAGAGCATTGCAATGGTGCAAAGATCAGCAGTAAATAATATATTTGATAGTTTTTAATACTCATAAGCCTCCTTACTCAGGAGAATCAAACACTTTTGGCCATGGGCTTCACCTTGATTAATAGCAAGTTGTTGTTTTGGTAACTCTATTTTAAATGGTGTTTGTTTTTTTTGAGCATACTGAATTAAATATGACATTTTAGATAAGCGCTCTTCGTGGGTTCCAATCAATTTGGAGTAGACAATATTTAATCCTCTTGAAATTTCTTGCTCGTAGAATTTAGCAAAAAGCTGATTCGATCTAGCATAGGCCTTCCAGTCAATTCTCTTCGCATTCATTCCATCATTATACGGTTTATGATATGCAAAATCTCCAGCACCTTCATACTTAGTATTTTGAGTAATATTAAAATCTATCTCTTGGGTATGCAGGGGGGATGGATAAATTGCTAAAGGTTTAGATTGAACTTGGTAGGACCAAACATAAAATAATTTATACCGGCCAGTTGTAAAAAATTTAAATCTTCCGTCCGTATAATATCCTCTGGATATTTTATCGCCATAGAATATGGCCTTATGATCCTCGTTAAGCCTTATAAACTGGTATGAACTCTCGGGAGTTTGGTAACTTAGTTCTATATACTGGTTTATATCCATAAGCTTAATATTAAACTGGTTGGCAAAATTATTTATTGTTTGTATGGAGGGGAGTTCTGCTTGAGAGAGAATGTTATGGGTTTGAAACATAATAAAAATAATATAAATGATAAGTACAAAGGAGATTAATAGAGTCATATTGTTGGCATAAACCAGCCCAATTAAAAAGAGAGCGAAGTTAACTCCAAAGAAAATCAATCCATCCCTAGTTGGAACAATGTAAATTCGACCGGGGCGAGCGAA
>JBFKKF010000416.1:0-2645 GCA_041631355.1 Bacteriovoracaceae bacterium
AAAAACAAGTTTCATGACACTCTCCTCTATGAATAAAAGCATAGAATAACTTATAAGGATATGTCATTTAAAACCCATTGCAATATGGCCAAAACTAATAATAAAGAGTATTTATAATGTATGGAAATCAATGAAAAAAGCTCTCAAAAATACGTTTTATGGGCCGTTGCCATTATGGTATTAGGCTCAAGCCTCCTGGCCTGGATTATGGCCAATAATTATAGTACTGATATTAGTAAAGATCGCTACAGGTTAACAAAAATCTACAAAAAAATTAAAGATGAGAGTTACGAGTACAATAGTGTGAGAGGAAAAGAATTATTTAACCAGCTTTGTGCTAAATGCCATAAACCAGATGGCAGTGGAACTAGCTACTATCCACCGCTACAAGGTTCAAACTTAGTAACTAATAATCCTGTAGGGACTTTAAAGGTTATCTTGGTTGGACTAAGAGGTAGTATTGAAAGAAAGGGTAAACAGTATAATGGTAGTATGCCAGGTTTTAGATCTATCCCTTATGAAGATATTGCCCATATCGTTAACTATATCCGAACCGAGTTGAATCAGGAGAAGGAATTTATCCCTCATACTGAAGTTCTTAAAATGAAAATTGATACTTTATCTCAACAAAAGGCTTATCAAGAATCAGAGCTCTAAATCCTTCCCTATAAGTACTCAATCCAACAAATGATCATCAACAATATTAGGAAGAGTTACTTGTAAAAGCGGCTCTTTTTCCATTGCCCTTTTTATCGCAAAAATTGCACCTTCATTTCTGGCCCAAGATCTACGGTTGATTCCATTATTTACATCCCAAAAAAGCATAGACTTAATTCTACGATCACAGTCTTCACTTCCATCAAGAACCATCCCAAAACCACCGTTTATAACCTCTCCCCAACCAACGCCACCACCGTTGTGAAGAGATATCCAAGTTGCTCCTCTAAATGAGTCACCCACAAAATTTTGCACGGCCATATCCGCAGTAAATGAAGAACCATCGTATATATTTGAAGTTTCTCGATATGGAGAATCGGTTCCAGAAACATCATGATGATCTCTTCCTAAAACAATCGGGGCAGAGATTTTACCTTCTCTTATGGCCTTATTAAAAGCAAGGGCCATTTCAATTCTTCCATCTGAATCAGCATAGAGGATTCTAGCCTGTGAGCCAACTACGAGTTTGTTTTCTTTAGCACCTTCGATCCAGGTAATATTGTCTTGCATTTGTTGGTTAATTTCACTTGGTGCTTCCTGCATTAGGCGCTGAAGTGTTTGAGTTGCTAATTGGTCAGTGTAATCTAGATCTTTAGGATCAGAGGATGTACATACCCATCTAAAAGGACCAAATCCGTAATCAAAACACATAGGTCCCATAATATCTTGCACATAACTAGGGTATTTAAAATCTCCATCTTCTTTCAGGATATCCCCTCCTGCCCGTGAAGATTCAAGTAAGAAAGCATTCCCATAATCGAAAAAATACATCCCCTTGGCACTTAATTTATTAATAACATCAACATGACGCTTTAAAGATTTTTGAACCATTAGTTTAAATTTCTTAGGGTCATTTGCCATCATCTCATTGGCCTGTTCAAAGCTTAGTCCCACTGGGTAATAGCCACCGGCCCAAGGGTTATGAAGTGAGGTTTGATCAGAGCCAATTTCAACTTCTAGATCAGACTCGAGAATCTTTTCCCATAATTCAACTATATTACCTTGATACGCTAATGAGATGGCCTCTTTAGCTTCTCTTGCTTTTTTTGCTCGAACAATTAATTCATCTAGATCAGTAAAGACTTCATCTACCCAGCCTTGAGAGTGTCTAGTGTGGACTGCCTTTGGGTTTACTTCGGCAATAATACCTATACATCCAGAAATTACTGCAGCTTTGGGTTGCGCCCCACTCATACCTCCCAATCCTGAAGAAACAAAAATCTTACCAGCTGTATCACTTTTACCATTATTCATCTTTCTGAGGGCATTAAGAACAGTGATCGTTGTACCGTGAACAATTCCTTGAGGTCCAATATACATAAAGGATCCCGCCGTCATTTGTCCAAACTGAGTGACACCCAGAGCATTAAACTTCTCCCAATCATCCGGCTTAGAATAATTAGGAATCATCATCCCATTGGTCACCACAACTCTTGGTGCGTCTTTATGAGAGGGAAATAGACCCGCAGGATGACCTGAATAGAGTACTAAAGTTTGCTCATCTGTCATTGTGGCCAGGTATTTCATAGTGAGTAAATACTGGGCCCAGTTTTGAAAAACAGCACCATTACCACCGTAAGTAATGAGTTCATGGGGGTGTTGAGCAACTGCATAATCTAAATTATTGGAAAGCATTAACATGATAGCAGCGGCTTGCTTTGACTTATGAGGATACTCATTAATAGATCGAGCATGGATTTTATAGTCTGGACGGTAGCGGTACATATAAATTCGTCCATAACGCTCTAGCTCCTCTCGAAATTCGGGCAATAGAGTTTCATGTTGGTTTTTTGGAAAATATCTTAGGGCATTTTTAAGCGCCAAGTTCTTCTCTTTAGGATTAAGGATATCCTTTCTTTTAGGTGCATGATTGATTTTGGGATCGAAAGGTTTTTCCTTGGGAATATCCGAAGGTACCCCCTGTAGTA
>JBFKKF010000417.1:0-2642 GCA_041631355.1 Bacteriovoracaceae bacterium
ATAGAGTTACAAAATGTCTTAGATTCAGACTTTACTTTACCTCCGGCAGATGTTTACTTTATTTACGACTTTAGTGACAAAGAAGATATTGATCAAATTCTAGAAATATTAAGTGTTCGAACTCATCACGCAAAATTCTATTTAATTGTAAGAGGTGAGCGAGTTAACTCCCTAATTAGAAGTCGCTTTAACCATGTTTGGAAAAATCATATTCAATTAGAGAGCAGTGATCTGCGAATTTATAGCAATTAGTATTTACTTTTTTACCTGAATCAGCTCAATACTGTACCCATCGGGGTCTTTAATAAAAGCTATTTCTGTAGTGCCGCCTTTAACGGGTCCAGGTTCTCTTGTGATGACTCCACCTTTTTTTCTCACATCTTCACAGCATTGGTACAGATCATCTACGCCGATGGCCAAATGGCCAAATCCATTTCCTAGGTCATAGGAAGAGGTATCCCAATTATAGGTTAATTCGATGACGGCTTGTTCTTTTTCATCACCATATCCCATAAAAGCAAGGGTATATTTATAGGATTCATTCTCTCTTTTTCGTAATAGCTTCATATTGAGGATATTTTGATAAAAATCAATAGATCGCTCTAAGTTACCAACTCGAATCATAGTATGTAGAATGCGCATATTCCTCCTTCATAAAGATTATTTAGATTGTTTAAAAATCTGACACTGTTAGGGATTTGTCTAGGTTTATTATTTACTAATTCTAAAAACGAAGGAGTTGAAAGTATTCGTCCAGGTCATCAAGTAGATGCTTATAATAGTTTATCCAAAGTGATATAATACTAATTAGTAGGCATTAGTTTTGGGAGTAGTTATGAGTGAGATTAAATTTATATACTTTGAAGGTTGTCCTAATGCAAATAAAGTACGGGACCAATTAAATGAGCTAGGCCTTGATTTTGAAATTGTTGAGCAAACTTGTCTGCCCAAAGGTAATAAGTTTAAAAGTTATTCCTCTCCTACGGTTTTAAAGGGAGATGAGGTTATATTTGGGGCCAAGGCAAATGGTGGGGGTTGTTCATTAGATATCCCATCAACAACTTTTTTTCGTAAGAAGCTCTGTTAAACACCACAGTGCACATTGTCATCATGTTGTTTTTTATGCTCAAATTAATTGATTAGATCTAATTTGGAGATATGTGTATGTGTGCCACAAAGAAGAAAAATGAATCCCCTTTATTGAATGTTAGAAATGCAACGACGAAGGATATTCCAGGGATTATTAAGTTGGTTGATAAAGTTTATACCAATATGGAAGGGTATAAAAAAGAGATGATTCGAGGACAGATATCCCAGTTTCCTGAGGGATGTTTTGTCATTACTTTAAACGAAAAAATTGTGGCCTATTCTGCGAGTCTTCTAGTTGATGAAAAAATTGCTCTATCGAATCATACTTGGAATATGATCACGGCCAATGGTTTTGCTTCTACCCATAATGATGAAGGTGAGTATTTATATGGCTATGAAACCTGTGTGGACCCAGATATTAGGGGAAAACGGCTAGGGCAGAGGATATATAATGCCCGCAGAAGACTTGTGGAGTTTTATAAGTTAAAAGGGATTGTCTTTGGGGGAAGAATTCCTAATTTTTATAAAAAATTTAATAAGGTCAAAGATGTCGACGAATATATTCAAAAAGTAATGAATAAGGAATTCAAGGACCCGACTCTGGGATTTCATTTAAGAAATGGTTTTCAAATTATTGGAGTTCTTAAAAATTATCTACCGAATGATCATGAAAGTATGGGCTATGCGGTCCATTTAAAATGGGACAATCCGGAGTATACAGCAGTTCACCCTCAAAAAGAAAAGATACTAAGTCAAAACTCAGTACGTGTTGTGTGTGTTCAATACCAACAAAGGGCAGTTTCTAGCTTTGAAGAATTTGCTCAGATTGTGGAGTATTATGTAGATGTGGCCGGTGATTACCGAGCTGATTTTTTATTATTCCCAGAGCTTTTTACCATGCAACTTTTATCTATTGATAATGAAGAAGTCGCACCAAGCATTGCCATTGAACATATGACTAAATACACAGAAAGAGTAAAAGAGCTTTTTCTAAACTTGGCCATAAAATATAATGTTAATATTATTGCAGGCTCTCACCCAACTCATGTAAAAGACAAGGTTCGAAATATATCCTATATATGTTTAAGGGATGGAAGTATCCACGAACAAGAAAAGATTCACCCCACTCCAGATGAAAAATATTGGTGGAAGATTGAAGGGGGAGATGAGGTTAAGGTTATTGACACTGACTGTGGACCAATTGGAGTTCTTATTTGTTACGATAGTGAATTTCCAGAACTCACACGTTATCTAGTCAACCAAGGGATTCAGTTTCTATTTGTCCCATTTTTAACTGATAATAGACAGGCTTATTGTCGGGTTCGCTTTTGCTCTCAAGCAAGAGCAATTGAAAACCAACTCTATGTGGCCATGGCCGGAAATGTTGGAAACCTGCCACGAGTAAAAAACCTCGATATTCAATATGCTCAAAGTGCTATTTTTACACCTTGTGATTTTCCTTTCCCAAAAGATGGGGTCGCAGCTGAGGCCACTCCTAATGTGGAAATGGTTACCATTGCAGACTTAAGAGTTGATACTATACTAGAGGCCCG
>JBFKKF010000418.1:0-2641 GCA_041631355.1 Bacteriovoracaceae bacterium
AATTTTTTGTGAATATGCTTATGATTTTGAACGTAAAGATCAATACGATGATTCGGAGTTACAGTACTTACAAGATATGTTATCTTTAATGGAGTCTTATTATCATGGTACTTCATCAGGTCTAGATTGTTTGATTAGCTTGATCAATCGTCCATTACTTTTGAAGGGTCGTAATCAACATAAACTAATTAATCCACCGAACTTAAATAAGTTTGGAGCTTTTTATTTATACGATAGTAAAATTTCAAGAAAAACAGCTCCTTTAGTGCATAAGTTTTTGAATGAATACGAAGCTAATGAAAACTTTCGTAACCAAACCCAAGGTTTTATTCAGTTCACAACAGAAATTATTCAGAATCTATTAAGTATGGATAGTGTGGGTTTTCATCAAAATTTTTATAAAATTTCTAAATATCAATATTTAAATTTATCATCTATGATTCCTGATCATATTAAGTCGATTTGGCTTGAGGGTTTAGAATCCAAGAAGTACTTTGTAAAACTTTGCGGAGCTGGAGGGGGAGGCTTCTTTACTATTTACTCACCTGAAAAACAAAGTTTACCAATTTCAGATTTAATCTCTATTGCTTAGGAGGACTATCGTCTTTTACTAGACTTAGTTTGATCGCTTCCTTCATACTTTTAGCTGGCATAGACTCTTCCATATCAGATTCTTTCCAATCTTCTGTTATCATTGCAGCCTTAGCAATTTGGTTTTCAAAAGTAAGCATATTCTCCATTGAGGTTCTCACACTCTCGGTGAGGCCTAGTTTCGTTTGAATACGTTGGACAGGGGATTGCTTTCTAATATGTTGAAGAATCTCTTGGATGGTCTCATCTCTAGTTTCCATTGTATAGCTGGTATAAACCATTCCTGAAGACTCTAATTTAGATGGTGGAATTTCTTCTCCGGTTAATAGCCAGTTTTTCGCGTTGGCATGTCCCACAATTTGGGATAGTGATGCAATTCCTCCTGAACAAGGAATAATTCCTAAAGCCGCATGATCAAATTGAACTCGACATGAGCGATTTGCAACTCTAATGTCACAGGCCAGTGCGAATTCACTAGCGATATTCTTAGTACCCATTTGTAAATCCACGATGATAGTTTGTGGGAGGTAAGTTAGTGATTGATTTATTTTTTGTAGCTTCTTTGTGAATTTCTGTAACTTGTCCAGGGTCAACTTTTTTAATAAGGTTTTGTTGTATCCATGAGAAAAGTACTGAGTACTCGATTGGATTAAAATTGAGTGAATCTCAACTCTAGAAGTACACCAAGCAAGTAGGGATTCCAGCTCGAATAGCATTTCCATAGAGAAGCAATTTTCATTGTGATCATTATTCAAGGTAATGAATAAAGTGCGTGTAGTTTTGTCTAAACGGGTTTTAAGTGTTTGGTAATTAAATAATGAACTCATTTTCCTTCCTTGGTAAATGAATAAAATTCAGGCTTAGCTTCCTTGCTAAGCTTCTTAAATTGTTTCGTGTTTCGTAAATAATGTCAAACCAGTTTAAGACTTTGTAAGATCAGTGTAATTAAGCACACTTGGCCAATAAATACCTTAAGATTATGGTAGAGTTTTCTTGCTAGATTCTCAGAAATCCTTCATGGTAAAACACTAGGTTTTGTCTAAGAATGACCTACTTCTTCTAGGTAGCGCTCAGCTCTTATGGCCGCCATACAGCCACTACCGGCCGCTGAAATAGCTTGTCTGTAGTATGAATCTTGTACGTCTCCACAGGCAAACACACCTGGAACATTAGTATCTGGATGAGTGCCATTTGTGATAATAAAACCGTGGTTATCAAGTTCAATTTGACCATCTAAAAAACCGGTATTTGGACTATGACCTATTCCCATAAATAAGCCTGCCGTCTCTCTAACCGACTCTTCTGCGGTTTTTGTGTTTTTAACTTTGATACTATTAACACCTTTTTCATCAGCTATAATTTCAGAAACTTCATGGTCCCAAAGAACATCAATCTTAGGATTTTTAAAGACTCTATCTTGCATTGGCTTCGATGCTCTAAAGCTATCTCTTCTATGAACGATTGTAACTTTAGTTGCAAACTTACTTAGAAACATTGCCTCTTCCATAGCCGTATCACCACCACCTACAACATGAACAATTTGATCGCGATAGAAAAAACCGTCACAAGTAGCACAAGCAGATACACCTTTACCAATTAATTCTTTTTCATTTGGTAATCCAAGATATTTTGCACTGGCACCAGTAGAAATGATAATCGTTTGGGCCAAATATTCGTCACCATTTTCACAGCAAACCTTAAACGGTCTTTGACTTAAGTCCACTGATGAAACGTGGGTATTAACATACTCAGTACCAAATCTTTCGGCCTGGGCCTTCATATTATTCATAAGGTCTGGTCCCATAATACCTTCCGGAAATCCAGGAAAGTTTTCCACGTCAGTTGTTGTCGTTAATTGTCCACCTGGCTCGTGTCCTGCAATAAGAATGGGTTTTAAGTCTGCTCTTGAAGCATAAAGAGCCGCAGTATATCCAGCAGGGCCAGAACCAATAATAATAACTTCTCTTGTTTCCATGAGTTATCGCCTCTTAGTTAAATTTAAATTGTGATTATTCTTCTATTTCAATTCCAAGTTTTTTCTTGATATCAA
>JBFKKF010000419.1:0-2632 GCA_041631355.1 Bacteriovoracaceae bacterium
AGGCCTTAAACCGGGGGACTAATTCACTTTCAATCATTTTCAGATTCTCAGATAAATCTCCGGATCCTTCAATTTTTTTAACAAAGTCATTTGCACCGACTTCGAGGGCCTTGAGGGTTTTCTTAGCCGCTTCCATATTTTGTGCAGAAAATACGATAATGGGAATATATTTATTAAACTTACGAATTTCAGTAATAGTTTCAATACCATCCATAACTGGCATTTCAATATCACAAGTAACGACATCATAACTAGCAAGCTTCAGTTTTTCCAAACCTATTTTTCCATTTGCTGCCACATCAATTTCAATATTTTCTGAGCTTGCTAATAATGCACTTTTGATTGCTGTCCTAAAAACAACAGAATCTTCAATAATCAATACTTTCACTAATTCTCACCAATATTTAAGTTCACTAATTTTTCAATACTTAATAAAATAACCAAACCTTCTGGGCGCTTATAAACCTTATCAACATACTTTCTTAGATTTTTGTTTATTGTGTCAGGGACTTTTTCTAAGTTCTCAGGACTAATATCTACAATATCTGTAACTTCGTCCACAACAAGAGAGAATAAACCATCTTTTCCTCGAACAATGATATTCATATGATCTTGATCCAGTAGATCCTCTTGTCCAAATAATTTACGAAGACTCAAACATGTTACTATTTGTCCTCTCAAATTAATTAATCCTCTAATAAAATCCTGTGCAAGAGGAATAGCTGTTACTAGTTGTGGTTTGATTACTTCTTGAACTTCCATTACTGGGATTGCGTATTCTTCACCTGAAATTTTAAATCCACAGTACTGAACGACTTCATTTGTTACAATGTCCATTTGCTTTATTCCTTGCTAAAAATTTGTTCTATTTTATCAATAACTTCATGCTTTTTAAATTTCTCTAGGTGATAATCAAACCCAGCTTTACGTCCTTTTTCTTGGTCATCATCTGAGAATCTGGTAGAGATCGCAAGAATTGGGATATCATTATTTTTCATGTCCTCTCGTACATTTTTGGCCAACTCGTATCCATTCATTACCGGCATTTCAATATCAGTAACCAGAAGATTGTAATCAGCATCTTTGATCATTTGATAAGCTTCTTCTCCTTGCTTAGCTGAATCAACTAAAAAACCCATTGACTGAAGAGTAGTAACAATCATATTTCTGTACATGCTAGAATCATCAACGACTAAAATTCGTTTATTAAAATATTCTTCATGTTTTTTGATATTTTGAGTATCTTTAACACCCTTAATCCCTTGCATTTCAACCACTCTATAGACATCGATAAGAGAAATAGTCTTATCATTGATAAAAACAGTACCAAGGATACCATCGCGGTCTACTGCGGTATCATCGAGATTAACTTTATTGATAGAAATATCCATAATCTCTTGCACGATAAGTCCAAAATTCTTTCCACCAATATTGATAACAACACATGGAAGTGAATCGACTTTATCTTCTTGATAGGTTTTTAGTAGTGATTTATTTTCTAGGCGCAAAGTATCCTCTACATCAATAAGCGGAACTGGAGCATCCAGATACCTAATGATAGGTTGCTTACCTGTTCTTTCAATTTTAGATGGGTCAAATTCTTCTAATCTCGCAACTAACGATAAAGGGAGGCCATAGATTCTATCATCAGCAAGACGGATAAGAAGATTTTCTTGCTCTTCATAACCATCTTCCAAAATAACCTCATCAGTTTCAGTTTTAATTTCAGCATCAGACTTATGCTTTTTTACATCAGATACAGTTGCTAAAAAGCCAAGAGCATCTAGAATCAAAGCAACAGTCCCATCTCCCATAATGGTAGCGCCACCAAATAAATTAAGTTTTTTTAGACTTGAGTTTAGCGGTTTTACAACAATTTCTTGAGTATCAAGAATTTCTTCAACAATTATTCCGTAATAATGATCTTCTGTAGTAAGAATTGCAATATTGATAGAGTCGTTTACAAATTTATTCTCTTCAACTTCTGAGTTTTCTTCTAAGGCAGGGCTTCCACCAAGGCTAGTGTCTAGCGCCTGTCTTAGCAATCTTGATTTTTCATGTAAATCAGCTAACTTCAACTCTTGGGATAATCTAAAAATGGGAGTTAGAGATCCTCTTAATCTAAGAAACTCACTTCCTTGAATATTTTCAATTAATCCTTTCTCTTCATCCGTTTCCAAACGAACAAGTTCTACTAAGTTTAGTTGTGGAATAGCAAATGATTCATTTGAACTCTTAACCACCAATGCCGGTACGATGGCCAAAGTAAGAGGAATACGTAACTTAATAGTTGTTCCAAAACTTTGTTCAGATTGAATGTGTACGGATCCACCAATTTTTTCAATATTAGTTTTAACCACATCCATTCCAACACCACGGCCAGAAATATTTGTTATTTTTTCTGCAGTAGAAAAACCTGGTGAAAAAATTAGTTCGTAAATATCATTTTCAGTCATGCTAGCAAGCTTATCTTCGGTGATAATGCCTTTTTCAATGGCCTTTTCTGCAATACGATCTCTATCTAATCCCTTACCATCGTCTACTATCTCAATAGTAACTTGCCCACTTTCGTTATAGGCCTTAACCCAAACTGTACCTTCTTTATTTTTACCTGCGAGCTCTCTTTCATAGA
>JBFKKF010000420.1:0-2630 GCA_041631355.1 Bacteriovoracaceae bacterium
AACTTCTGTCAATTTAGCAGCATCATTAGCAGCAGCAGAGAAGAGAACGTTGGTAGTGGACTTAGACCCCCAAGGAAACGCTAGTGTCGGACTAGGTCTAGAAAAATCGATTTTTATTGGGGCAAATGTTTATCATGCAGTTATTGGCGAGGAAAATATAGAAAATTGCATCTATAAAACAGAATTGCCACATTTAGACATCTGTCCTTCTGATAATAATTTAATTGGTGCAGAAGTTGAGTTAATGAATGCCTTTGCTAGGGAGTCAAAACTTAAAAATGCTCTAGAAGCAATAGACACAACTTATGACTATATTGTAATAGACTGTCCACCTTCATTGAGCTTATTAACAGTAAACGGTTTAAACGCGGCGGATACATACATCGTTCCATTGCAAACTGAGTACTATGCGATGGAAGGTTTGGCCCAGCTATTAAATACAGTTAAGCTTATAAAACAAAATCTAAACCCCAGTCTTGAAATGGAAGGGATACTACTAACGATGTATGATGGTAGAAATAATCTTTCAAAATTAGTTGCCGAGGAAATTAAAGGAACATTTCCTAGCGAAACCTTTAAGACAATCATACCTAGAAATGTGAAATTATCTGAATGTCCAAGCCATGGAAAGCCTATAATTATTTACGATATTACTTCAAAGGGATCTGAAGCGTATCTAAACTTAGCAAGAGAAATCATTCTGAGAGAGAAATCAAAACAAGATCAAGAAACTTCTGAGGCACAGTCTCTTATTGAGCAAGTGATTAACAGACCAGATATACCAAGTTTTGATGAATACCAGATTTAGAGAAGGTAAGAATATGAGTAAAAGTAAATTAGCTTTAGGTAAAGGAATGAGTGCATTATTATCCGGTAATACTGCCATGAATGATATGCATAAAGAAGAGAGTGGTCCTATAGAACCGGCCGGTGGACCAGTATTATTACCAATAGATAAAGTAGTCGCCAATAAAGAGCAGCCTAGGAAGATTTTTAAAGATAAAGACCTAGTAGAACTATGCAACTCTATAAAAGAAAATGGGGTAATACAGCCAATTACAGTATCTGAGGAAAATGGTAAGTTTGTAATTATTGCTGGTGAAAGAAGATATAGAGCAACTAAACTTGCTGGCCTTGAAAGAATTCCTGCCATCGTAAAGAAAGTAACTAAAAAAGACTCCTTAGTTATGGCAATAATTGAAAACGTTCAAAGAAGTGATCTTAACTGTGTTGAAGAGGCGTTAGCTTATTATCAACTGATGAATGAATTCGAGTTAACTCAAGAAGAGGTTGCAAAAAAAATAGGTAAAGAAAGATCTACAATTGCAAATTTCTTAAGAATATTGAAACTACCAAGAGAAGTTATTCAGTCTGTACAAAGAGAAGAATTAAGCTTTGGACACGCCAAAGTCTTAGCCTCATTGAAAGATGACGAGTTTATTAAAAGACTTGCAAGAAGTGTGGTTACTGAGAAACTATCTGTGAGAGAGTTGGAAAGACTAATTAAGCAAAAAAAGGTGACAAAAGAAGTTACTGATAAGAATAAGTACTTTGATGAAAAACTTGATTCACTAAAAAAGAAGCTTGAAACTGTTACGGGATATCATTTTGATTTAAAATCCAAAAAGAATGGGTCAGGTATTATCAGTATTAAGTTTAGTAATGAGGCAGAATTTAACGATATCTTTGAATATTTAGTAAAGAAATAGTAAAATTTTAAGATCAAGGAAGGAGATCTTAAATTGAGCTCAAATAATCAAATATGTGCCATCATAGAAGAAGGCTGTCGCTTCGAAGGTAATTTATCATTTAACGGAGTAGTTAGAATCTCTGGAGTTGTAACGGGAAGTATCTTTTCGAATGATACTCTTGTTATTTCAGAAGCGGCTATTATTAATGCGGATATTAATGCCAATGTAATCTTGATCTCAGGAACAGTTAAGGGAAATATAAAGGCAACCTCAAGGGTTGAGATAAGAAAGCCTGCAAGGTTTGAGGGCACAATTACTTCACCAAGCCTTATTGTGGAAGAAGGTGTTATTTTCCACGGAATAACTAAAATGAAAGATAAAAAATAGTCGACAAACAGCGCGTCGCGCAAGTCATAATTTACCATTATATTTTTGGAAATCTAAAAAGTTCTTACTTGACTATGCCACAGTTAAAGAATATCAAATACTGTTAAAAAATTAGTTCGAAATGAAGGGAAATTAAGATGGATATGCTTTTGAATATTTTTAAGCAACTAGGTGCAAATGAAAGCTTGTGGCATCAGTTTGGAATAGTTGTGGTTATGTATTATCTTACAAAATTTTTATTTCTGAATCACTTACTAAATTTAATTGTAAAGAGAGAAGAAAAAACAGTTGGGTTGGCAGGAAGTGCAGAAGCACAATATAAAGAAGTAGAAAAGATTCAAGAAGAGTACACTCAGAAAATTCAAAAAGTGAACAAGGACTTAAAGGTCAAGTTAGATACAGGTAAAGCTGAGATTGTAAAAAAAGAAGAAAAAGTTTACAGAGAAAAAGAAAGCGAAATAAATAAGTTTGTAGAAGAATCAAGAAAAAAAGTTGAAGAGGAAATCTCTGCGCAAAAAGAAAAAGTACTAGGTGAGGCTCAGCAATTATCAT
>JBFKKF010000421.1:0-2627 GCA_041631355.1 Bacteriovoracaceae bacterium
CTAAGCGTAACAGAATTAGCTTCAATCTCCTTATCACCCAAAACAACCATAAAAGGAACCTTAGACTTTTGTATCGTTCTTGTTTTCTTGCCAAGTGTTTCGTTACTTGTATTGACTCTTGATCTGATACCATTTGATTTTAATTTTTGATGAAGCTTGAGGGCAAATTCTCCATGAATTTCATTATTTACTGGAACGAGAACAACTTGTTCCGGAGCAAGCCAAAACGGAAACACTCCACCGACATGTTCAAGATAAACTCCTATAAACCTTTCTAAAGAACCCAGTAAGGCCCTATGGATAACCACTGGTCTTTCATCGAAACCTTCCTTGTTTTTAAACTTTAAATCAAATCTCTCAGGTAGGTTGAAGTCTAGTTGTACAGTACCTAGTTGAAAGTAACGTCCAATAGCATCTGAAATTTGGACATCTATTTTAGGACCATAAAATGCACCATCACCTTCGTTTATGTGAAAGTCATGTCCTGAGCTTTCAAGTGCCGCCCTGAGAGCAGCTTCCGCTTGATCCCATATCTCGTCACTCCCGACCTTTTTATCAGGTCTAGTTGAGAGTCCAATCTTGATATTTGTAAAACCAAAGTGATCATAACAAACATCAAACATCTTCAAGAGTTTACTAATCTCGTTTTGGATTTCATTTTTATCGATAAAAATATGAGCATCATCTTGGCAAAAAGTTCTGACTCTCGTGAGTCCTGCCAGGGTTCCACTTCTTTCATTTCTATGAAGTCTCCCAAAGTCTGCAAAGCGTAGAGGAAGATCTCTATAAGAATATTGCTTGTTTCTAAACATAAGCATATGACATGGGCAGTTCATGGGTTTGATTGCCATTTCACGGTGATCATCTTCTGTGAAAAACATATCCTCAGCGTAGTTATCATAGTGCCCAGAGGTTTTCCAAAGCGATACATCTAAAACCTGAGGAGTGATTACTTCTTTATAATCAAAGATATCATAGACCTTTCTCATAAAGTCGACTAATTCGTTATAAACAATGGTTCCTTTTGGTTCAAAAAAAGGTGAGCCCGGTGCAACTGGATCAAATTGAAATAAGTCGAGCTCTTTTCCAAGTTTTCTATGATCTCTTTTCTTTGCCTCCTCAAGAAAGTGAAGGTGTTGCTTTAGCTCCTCTTTGCTTTCAAAACAAGCGGCATAAATTCTTTGGAGCATAGGTCGTTTCTCATCACCTCTCCAGTAAGCACCAGCAGTGTGAAGTAATTTAAAATTAAAATTTAAATTCTTAGTTGTTTCCACATGAGGACCTTTACAAAGATCTATAAAGTGTTCCCCCTGAGTATAATAAGAAATAACTTCACCCTCAGGTAAGTCTTTAATCAGTTCTAATTTATATTCTTGCCCTCGCTCAGCAAAAATTTTAAGCGCCTGCTCCCTTGAGACTTCGTAGCGAGTAATTTCATCGCCACGCTTGATGATTTCTTTCATCTTCTTTTCAATTTTCTTTAGATCTTCGTCCTGGATACGAGTTTGCATATCTACATCGTAGTAAAAGCCGTGTTCAATTGTTGGCCCTATACCCAACTTCACGGTTTCGGTTGGATACAATTCTTGAATGGCCTGGGCCATTACGTGCGCTGTGGAATGTCTTAATGTATCCAAATCAACCTGACTCATCATTACCTACCTTTAAAATTGCAATTAGTTCTCGAGAGTTTATAGCTAATTTAGCAATTTGGCCTAGATTTATCAATCAGTTAGCTACTATATTTAGCAATAATTGTGAAAGACTTACACGTTGAATAAACTTCCCCAAGCTTGAGAAGACAAACTCATATTTAAATTTTACAAAATGTTCTCTATGTAACCTATTGAAAAGAGGATGAAAAACTCTAGTCCTACTGTAAGATATCTAGGGAATTAATGAGATAAGACAGCTAATTGCGGGAAATTGTGCGTTTTACATCTAGCAATATTTGATGTAAGTTTTAGCCGGAAAAGAGTCACACATGGGAAACAGGTATACAAATGGATACTATTAATCAAAATTTAGATCAGTCCACTCACGAAGGATATATGGCAAAATCTTTATTGGAAGATGAGATTGGTCTATTGTCTGGCAAAGACCTAGACGAAGATAAAGTTGTTGGTGAAGGTTTTTATCGCTTGGCCAAAGTATATTATGATAAAGCAGACCTAAAGTCGGCTGAAGACTATTTTTTAAAAGCCTTAACAAAGACAATCTATCCAAGAGATTCATTTGCTATGTTTAAATGCTATGGCTTTCTCATCAGAATATATTCTGAAACTTTGGAAGAGGATAAGGCCAAGGACTATATCGAAAAAGCTGATAAATTGATCGACAAGATTCAAAGTGACTTTGGATCTCTAGACAGTCATTACTTTTACAATGCGGGAATGGTTGCGACTTACAAAGGGGAGTTCGATCTTTCCTTGGAAAACTTCACTGTATCATACCAAAAAGCTCAAAAGGAAAATGAACCAGAGTTAATTGCAAAAGGACTTTATGCCATTGCAAATGCTTCTTATAGTTTGGAAAAATATAACGAAGCGCTAAATTACCTAAACCAACTAGACGAATTATTGAATATACTTAAAAAAGGCTACCTCAAAGGTTCCATGTATATGCTC
>JBFKKF010000422.1:0-2624 GCA_041631355.1 Bacteriovoracaceae bacterium
CTACTCTATTAGGGAAACCCAAAAAATTCATGAGGAAGGCCAAGTCGCCTATGATGCCTCCCAAGGTTTTTCGGATATGATTGGATTTAAAAATGGAACATGTCTGCCTTTTAAAGGATTTTGTTATCAAACAGAGAAAGCCTCTTCTGTTTGGGAAATACCCTTACATGTCATGGATGTGACCCTGAAAAACCATTTGAAGTTAACGCCTGAACAGGCCCTTGAAAAAACAGTGAACTTAATTTCAGAAATTGGAGAGCATCAAGGGGTTTTCTCCCTACTTTGGCACCCAGGGAATTGCTCTGACGAATGGAGTTTATGGCTAGAAAAACTATATATTCCTGTACTAGACTTACTAGAATCAAGAGAATGGCGTTCAATGTCGGGGCGCGAAATAATTGACTCAATAAAATAGCACCTGACTTAATTAATTTTATTATATATATTTACAAGATGCATAATATTGAAAAATTGAAGCCAGTTTTTAAGTCGCCTGGATTTGTACTATTTATTTTGTTTACAACATTATTACCACAGTTTACCGAGCGTCTGCCAGCGAGTTATTTCAAGTACTTCTATTTGTCACTTTTTTGTTTGTTTATTCCGCTTAGCTCTCTTGGTTATTGGAAAAAAAAGCTACCTTTAGTGCTTATTATTTTATCAGTGTCTTTTTTACATTTTTATTTAGGTAGCTCTGTTGAGTTGATAGCTAAAAATATTTTGTATGGGGGGATGATTTTTTTTCTCTATGACCAATTTTTAGTGATTGCTAATATTCATGTGGTGAGAAGACTAGTTGTTGTGTTTGCGGTGATTTTGGCCAGCATTGGTCTATTTCAAGAATGGCTTTACCTTATAGGTTCAGATTATTTCTATATGTCTCTTTATAAATTTCCTGATTTTTTATATCACAGGAAAATTTTCAGGATCGCTTCGCTGGCAACAGAGCCCTCGCAATTGGCAATGTATTTACTGCCAGCATTTTATATCGGACTGGGAGCGCTGCTTACTAACAGCAAACGATATATGAAAACCTGGGAGTTTATAGTCGTTTCACTTGCCCTTGCTTTAACTTTCTCAGTTGTTGGATACCTGGGTGTTATATTGGGAGTCGGTTACTTTGCCTTTGTATTTAAGAAATTAAACTTAAAAGTATACTTAGGGTTAGGTATGACCTTGGTGTTGCTTATTTGGGGGTTACTCAATACTGCAATTGTTAAGGATAAGCTTAATGCGACAAGATTATTTGGAACTCAGACTAAGGTGAATAGTAGTGTTGAGGGTTCAAGTATCTATGCCTATACAGGAGCAAAGGCCATTCAGAAGTCATTTGAAAGTCTGAATTTGATTGGTACGGGGGTTGGGCTTTACTCTTCATTTGTAAAATCAATTTGGGATGAGATAGGGTATGAAAATAGAAACGATGATGGCACCAATCTTGGGCATGCTAGAGTTGTTGTTGAATTTGGACTTCTCATTTATTTATTATTTTGGGGGTGGATACTTAAAAATTTCCTGTTTCGCTCTGATGATACCTCCTTAAAGATTTTTAATAATTCATTTTTACTTTTTATTATTGTTGCCCTCATTAGAATTGGGTTTTATTACCATCCATTTCTATTGTTCTCATTTGCAATGATTAATAAAAAAGAGAAGAGTTTAAGCTAATGAGAATATTACATATTATGAATTATTATATGGAGGGTATGGGCTATCAAGAAAATTGGTTACCTTATTATCAAAAACAACAGGGACATGAAGTTCAGATTGTAACCTCAGATAAGTACTTTCCTTTCCCAAATTATACTCAAACAATGGAAAAGAAACTCGGTGATCGAAATCTCCATACAGGTGTCTATGTTGACAAGGGGGTAGAGGTCATACGCAAAAGATCTTGGTTAGAAATACCAGGGCGAGCAATAATTTTATTTTCTAGTCTTTTACAGATTAAAAAATTTAAACCTGATGTGATTCACCTACACGGAATTACGAATCCAAATCTATTATTTATTTTTCCTTTTTTAGCTTTTTCGAAAATAAAACTAGTAATTGACTCTCATACTGACTATCAGGTCGTTCGTCATCAAACATTACTAAATAAAATATATTATAAAATGTGGGGTTTGTTTTATAAAGTTATAAGCTGGAAAGTAAATAAGTATTTACCCATTACAGAAGAAGCAAAAGAATTTTTAGAATGCGAGCTATCTTTACAACCTGCAAAGATAGCTTTGAATCACTTGGGAGTGGATCTGAAAAGTGTTAGCTATAATAGTGCGAGAGGACTTGAGCTAAGAGAGACATATAATATCACTCATAAAGATATTGTCTTTGTAAATGCGGGAAAACAATACCCTGGGAAGCGAATCGATTTTATAATTAAACTTTATAAGAAGTTCAAAACGACACAAAAGCACCAGGGAGCCAAGTTATTTCTGATTGGAAATGCAACCCAAGACTACAATAACTACCTAGATCAAATGATAGGTACAGACCCTGACGTATATAGAATTCCTTTTCTTGATCGTGATAAATTAGTAGATTTTTATTCTATGGCCGATATTGGTATTTGGCCGGGAGTACCCTCAAATACAATTCAAGAGGCCATGGCATGTAAGGTTGCA
>JBFKKF010000423.1:0-2621 GCA_041631355.1 Bacteriovoracaceae bacterium
ACTGTGGATCGAACTCTAACTGTGGCTTTGTAGGTAAAGTCAGTAATAGTGGCGGAGGGGGGGATTCCATGCTCTCTATAATAATTAAGAACGGAAATATCTCTGCTTCTAGCCCCGCCGTGGGAATTGGTGGGCTTGTTGGTTTTAGTGATTCAAGTCTAAGAATTGAAACGTCTGGATTCGAAGGTGTGATCAACGCACCAGGGGCAACTGGTGTAGGTGGTTTGGTTGGTAAGTTTTATCCCAGCAATAATATTTGGGTATCTATTAGAGATTCATATGCATATATAAATGGTATTGTTGGTGATAGTCAGCTCGGAGGTTTTATTGGTGATTTTAGTGGAAATGGTACTGATTTAATTTCATTTGAGATGGAAGATAGCTATGTTATTTATGATAAGCCGGGACAGTTTGCCTTAGATGGATTAACTAGTGGGAATCAAGGCGGAATCATAGGTCATCTGACAAGTGCTGTATCATCAGCTGGTTTTAGAGTTGAGAGTGTGTATGTTGATCATTCAAGAACTAATATTGAATTTCCGACAAACTACTTCAATGCATTCTTTAGAAATAATGGGGGAAATACATATACCTCAGGTATTTCTGATATTGCATTTGTTGGTGATATCAGCAAGTACAAAGATGATGTCATAACTAGTTCTACAGATGCATCCTTGACTACGGCAGTTTCGGCATCCGAACTAGCAAACTCAGACTCATCCTTTGGAACAGGAAGCGATGACTACTCTGACTGGGTACTTGATTCAGACGGAGTTTTAAAACTTCGCTGGCAAGTTTATGGGCTTGATAAATATTAATGTAAGCATTTTTTGAAAATAATTTTTGAGTGTATAAAATTGGGTAGAAATTATTTACTGATCTTACTTTGAATAAAAAATAAATCATATTAAATAAACTGAATCCAGGGGCAACTTTGCCCCTGATTTGTTTGTCTCAATTTTCTCTCTAGGCCTCGCATTTACTTTCTGACATTTGTTTCTCTTACGTGTGTTTGTTATAAATCTTCATAGAAACAGGAGGTAGTGATGCTAAAGAATTTAGAAGACCGAGTATTAATTGATCAAACTAAAATCGCAGTCAAAAAAGAAAAGAAATTAACCGCTGAAGTAATTTCATACTTGCAAGAAATCTCAGATCGAAGACTGTACGTAGAATATGGTGCTCATTCATTATTTAAGTTTTGTACCAAGGTTTTGAACTACTCAGATGCGGAAGCTGCTCTGCGAATTAAGGCCGTACGGGTGATTCAGAAGATGCCAGAGGCCAAAATGAAAATTGCAGATGGTTCGGTGAGCTTAAGCTCCTTAGCGCTAGTGGATACTTTTATGAAGGCCAATCCTAAAAAGAAAATTAATATCAGCGAGGTTACCCATAAAACCAAAGAGCAAACGCGAAAAGTACTAGAGCACAAATCTGAAAAACCACTACCTCAAATAAAAACAATTCATTTAAATGATCGGCTATTAAAAAAGCTAGCTAAGATTCAAGGAGATTTTAAAGATCTCGGTGAACTAGAAATTTTTGAAGTCTTGCTTGATGGATACATCAGAAACAAAGCACAAGGAAGAAGCACTCGTAGCGAAAGAGGCTCCAAGCAACAGCGCTATATCTCGCGCAAAGTTCGGGAGTTTGTTTTTAAGCGAGCAAATTATCAATGCGAGGGAATTACTCGCCAGAAACGCTGCTCTGCCAAAACATTTTTAGAGATTGATCATATAAGGCCAATAGCTTGGGGAGGGATGAGTTCCAGAGATAACTTAAGGGTTCTGTGTAGGGCGTGCAATCAAAGGGCCTGGATGAGGCTGAAAGGGCCAATTATCTCACCGCATTTCCTCTAGTATCAATTTTAGGGGAGCGATTAAACTCATAACGAGTCTTATTCCAAGAGCGAACCATTGTTCCTGTTTCGCTATCAATTAGTGCTTCAAAACTAAAGGGATTACCCTTTTCATCTACATTTGAAACTACAATATGCTCTAGGTAGCGACCTTGGTCAAAGTGAACCTTAATAAGAGATTTTTTATGCTCTACCTTTAGGTTTTTTGAAAGGTTAGTGCCAATTGTATTAATATATCTTTTAGTATAGATTTCTTTCCATTTTTGATTGGGAGAGTTTATAAATTTTAGCTCCATTCCACTATGGTAAGGACCAATGATTTCCCTTCCCGCTAGCTGGGGCCGTAGTCTTTTCGTAGGGACACTTGCCGGAGAACGATGCTGTTTCAAACTCTTTTCTGCTGATTTCTCATGAGGGATAAAAGAAGTATCTTTTATCCCAGCGGAACCAATTTTATCCATAGGTTGATCTTGGTCAATAGGGTTTAGATAGAACATAAAACCAACAAATACGATAAGTGATACATAATGAATGCGTTTTAAAATATTCTTTTGTTTCATTAATCGATTACCGTAAAACTAAAATTAATAACTTTGTATGGATCACTACCAGCGAATTCATAGTCAAGCATTTCCGTGAACTCGGAACCAGTATCCTTGTCGAAACAATCACTACAATTAGAGTGTCTCGCTCTTAAGCGACAACTAAATGTAGTTCCAGGCATGATCCATTTATTGACTTCCATAATAATGATATTACTAAG
>JBFKKF010000424.1:0-2612 GCA_041631355.1 Bacteriovoracaceae bacterium
AATATACTCTCAAAAAAGTGATGCTATGGGTCTAAACTCATCCCTATCAATTATCAAGGGAATAGAACAAGATCAAATTTTTGGAAACTCTGCACAATACTCCCAACTAAAAATCTATCAATTACTTCAACAAGTACAATAAATAAATTATCTTAGTTAAATAGTGCGGCATTCATTGACGAGTGCCCTAAAAACTAAGAGAATTATCCGTTGAAAACGTTAAAATATGGAATTTATTAAATGACAGATATACAAGAAATTGAAGATCCATCAGAGCAAAACTATGACAAAAATAAAAAGCGCGGGCATTTTAACCGAGAAGAAATAACCGAAGAAAACTGCAAATTTAAGGAAGGCCAGATGCTTAAATTTGTTAAGGTCAGGTTTCCAGGACACGCTAAAAGTTATGCATTTTTAATTGGTAAAAGAAACCTCATGTACGGGCAAAAAGTTGTTGCTATGAGTGATCGAGGGATGGCCGTAGGATATATTAACTCATTTATCTATGAGGTTCCCTTTACTAAAGACATGCTTCCCCTAGCAAGTATTAATAAAATTGCAACTGAAGATGATATTACCAACGAAAAGGATGTCTACAAAAAGCAAAAAGAAGTAGAAACACTATGCCAAAGACTTATTGAAAAACATGAACTAGATATGAACCTAACCCATGTTGAGTTTACCCAGTTCGGTAAAAAAGTTGTCTTTTATTTTGTGGCCCCATCGCGAGTAGACTTTCGTGGGCTGGTAAAAGACTTAGTTAATGAGTTAAAGCTTAGAATTGAATTACGTCAAATTTCAGTAAGAGATAGGGCCGCATCACAAGGTGCACTAGGTCCATGTGGCAGAGAATTATGTTGTTCTTCATTTCTATCTAAATATGGAAACGTATCAATTAAAATGGCAAAAAATCAAAACCTCACACTTAACTACTCTAAACTCAATGGAGTCTGTGGACAACTTAAGTGCTGTTTACAGTATGAAGACGAGGTGTATGGACAAAAAAGAAATAAACTGCCTAATGAAGGAAGCTTCATAAAAACGGTCACAGGGGACTCTGGTAAGGTTTTAAAACTTAATATTCTGGCCGAACAGTTCGACTTACTTACAGATAGAGGTCATATTAGGCGCTATACAGCAGATCAAGTGGCCCACACCTATCAAGGTAATGAGTACAAATTTCCTCGGCACTTTGACAATATTTCAGATGATACGGCAACAATCATTGGACTTAATGAAGTAGAAGCTAAGAAATCACGTCAATTCCAAAGAGATATGGAAAAAATCAATAAGCGTGCAAAAATATACGCTCATGAAGAGATTGAAAAAATTAGCGATTATCTACCAGAGCGAGACCGAACAAATGATCTTACTGAAGATGATAAAAACTTAGAAGTTAGCACTCCTACTATGGAGGAAGTCGCCCCAAGTGAAAAGCCTCTTGAGACTAAGTCAGATATCAGTGATACTACCAGTACTCAGACCAAAGCTGACTCTCCTGAGCGTCGTAATAACAATAAGAGTTTCAAAGGAAGAAAGAATAATAGAAATCGTAATTTCAAGAATAAAAGAAATAATAAAAACAATAGGAATAAAAAAGAGACATCCTAATGTCTATTAAGATTCTTCACACATCAGATTGGCACCTTGGAAAAAAATTGTTCAAAATTTCTCGGGAGCAAGAGCATCAATATTATCTCAATTGGTTAGTAGAATATATCAAAGAAAATCAAATCGACCTGCTTTTCATCGCAGGCGATATATTTGACGTTCCCGCACCTGATATGAAGTCCATGAAACTACTCTACGATTTTATCTACAAGCTTGGTCAGCTAAAAACGGTGGAAACTGTTCTAATAACAGGAAATCACGACTCTAATTATCTCCTAAATATCCCAGGTGATTTTTTTAGGGAACATAATTGTCATATTTTTACTAAAATTGACTCAGACTTAGAAAAGAATAATTTCTATTTTATTAAAAATGGTCAAACCATAGGAATAAAAACCCTTCCCTACTTTAGAAATTATGAGCTGGTCAACTTGGTTAATAGTAAAGAAAGTGAATCTGAAACGGATAATCAGCAACAAATAACGAAGTATTTCAAAAGATATTTTTCCCATTGGAATCGAAAGGTAGATCATAAGATTCTTATATCTCATCATGTCTATGGCAATTACTCATTAGCAGGAAGTGAACACGCTATTCATCTCTCTGGGGTTGAACACTTTCCCATAAGTTGGGTAGAGGATCAATTCGACTATATTGCCCTAGGACATATTCATAAATATCAAGAGTTAAGCTCAACGACACCAATCATCTATTCTGGCTCCCCTATACCCATGAGATTTTCAGAGAGTTCGAATAAGAACATGGTTGAGATTACAATAGAGAATAATCAATTATCTTATAAAAAAGTAACCATTAAACAGTTGAAGCAGTTAACGCAAATAAAGTGTAAATCCAGTGAAATACTAGATAGCGTCTCTGAGCTAATTTCAAAAACATCGAACGAGACTGCACCAACACTATTGGAAATCATCGTCGAGATGGAGCAGGTAGAAACGGGAGTTCAAGACAAAATAAGAGATCTTTTACTTGCGACTAATATC
>JBFKKF010000425.1:0-2607 GCA_041631355.1 Bacteriovoracaceae bacterium
GAGTATTTCTGCCTAATAAGGAAATTCCAGAAATTTTAGTCCTGATGACTTGCCCGTTATTGGTAATAATCATTAAGTCATCTGAGTCTGAAACAGGTTTAATCTGAGTTAAACATCCAGTTTTGTCAGTTAGTTTCATTGCAATGATACCTTTACCGCCTCTGGATTGCTTTCTGTATTCAGACGTATCAGAACGCTTTCCATAACCTTTTTCGGTTACAGATAATAATTGCATTCCATCATCTATTATGGCCATTCCTATAGCTCTCTCATCATCTTCAAGAGAAATGGCTTTCACACCTTGTGAAACTCTACCCATTGGACGGCAGTCAGATTCAGCAAATCTAATAATTTTACCTGAATCTGCACAAATTAAGACGTCTTTATCTCCATCTGTTACTCTTACTCCTAATACTGCGTCACCATCATTAATTTTTATTGCACGAATTCCAGATTGTTTAACGTTTTTATACTCTTCAAGCTTTGTTTTCTTTATTAAACCTTTCTCGGTGGCAATCATTAAATAATGATTCTCGAATGTTTTTGGTACCGGGATAATCTCCGTCACTTTTTCATTTGGCTTCAGTGACAGTAAGTTTACAATATTTCTACCTTTTGAAGTCCTTGAGCCCTCTGGTATTTGATATACTTTCAATGTAAATACTGTTCCCGTATTAGTAAAAAACATTAATTTATCATGAGTTTCAGCGGTAAATATAGAGGTGAAAAAATCCTCATCTGCAATTGCTCCCTTAACACCTTTCCCTCCTCTTTTTTGAGCCTTATAGGTATCAATAGGCATACGCTTCAAATATCCTTTGTGAGTAATGGTAACAATTACCTCTTCATTCGCGATTAGATCTTCAATTTGAATCTCATCAGCTGATGCGGCTATTTCTGTTCTTCTTTCATCACCATAACTTTCTAAAACATCAGAAAACTCATCTCTTATAATTCCTCTAATTAAATCTTCTGATTCTAAAATGGCTTCTAGTCTTGTTATTTCTTTCATAATTGCTTCATAGTCTGCAATTATTTTGTCCCGTTCTAGACCCGTTAGTCTTTGTAATCTCATATCCAATATTGCTTGGGCCTGGATATCAGATAAAGTATATTCTGCTTTTAATTTAGTTTTGGCTTGAGATGGTCCCTCTGATTTTTTAATCAATTCAACGATTGCATCAATATTTTCAACAGCAACTTTTAGACCTTCTAAAATATGAGCTCGTGCTTTAGCCTTCTTCAACTCATACATAGTTCTTCTAATTACAATTTCACGACGGTGATCAATGAAGCATTGTAATTGCTCTTTCAGATTCATTACTTTTGGCTGTCCATTCTTAATTGATAGGAATATTATTCCAAAAGAAACTTGCATCTGTGTTGCTTTGTATAATTTGTTTAAAATTATATTTGCTGGTTCTCCACGTTTAACGTCGATAACTATTCTAATACCAAGCTTACTTGACTCATCTCTAATATCCGATATCCCAACAATATCTTTATCAGATGCTAGCTTTGCAATTTTTTCAATTAATTTTGCTTTATTTACTTGATATGGAATCTCGGTAACAACAATTCTCTCTCTTTCTTGTTTACCATGAATTTCAATTTCTGCCTTTGCTCTAATTTGAATAACACCCTTACCTGTATGGTAGGCTGATTTGATACCACTAGTACCTTGAATTGAGCCCGCTGTAGGAAAATCTGGACCTGGAATTACTTCCATCAATTGGTCCACTGTTGTAGAAGGGTCATCTAATAACAAATTTAAACCATTCATAATTTCAGTTAAATTATGTGGAGGAATATTTGTCGCCATACCAACTGCTATACCCGCACTTCCATTGATTAATAAATTTGGAACCTTCGTCGGCAGTACTGTAGGTTCTGCTAATGAATCATCATAGTTTGGTTGCCACTCAACAGTTTCCTTGTCGATATCTTTAAGCATTTCTTCTGCAAGCTTTTTCATCCGAACTTCGGTATACCTCATAGCAGCTGCATTATCCCCATCTATAGAACCAAAGTTTCCTTGTCCATCAACAATTGGGTATCTCATTGAAAAATCTTGGGCCAATCTTACAATCGCTTGATAAACAGAAGAGTCACCATGTGGGTGATATTTACCAATGACATCACCAACAACTCTCGCAGATTTTAAAAATGGTCTATTATGATAATTATTTAACATCTGCATTGCATAGAGAACTCGTCTGTGAACAGGCTTAAGTCCATCTCTTACATCTGGAAGTGCACGTCCAACAATTACACTCATTGCATAATCTAAATAACATTCTCTCATTTCATCTTGAATAAGTAGGGGAGCTATTAAACCATGATTATGTTCTTTATTATTTGTTTCATCAGTCATTTTATATCCTCAAAAAATTATATATCTAAGTTTTTAACGTTTAGAGCATTACTTTCCACAAATTCTCTTCTCGGCTCTACCTGATCACCCATCAGTACTGAAAATACTTGATCCGCATCGATGGTATCTTCAATCTTTACCTGTAATAAGGTTCTGTTTTCAGGGTTCATTGTTGTTTCCCATAACTGGTCAGGATTCATCTCACCTAATCCCTTATAGCGTTGGATATATGC
>JBFKKF010000426.1:0-2598 GCA_041631355.1 Bacteriovoracaceae bacterium
AGAGATGTAAAAGAATTGGAATTGATGTGGATAATTTATTATTACTTAATGAGTCTAGTTGGCAGCAGATACAAAAAATTGTGGATAAAGAAAAACCTGAATTTCTTATTGTGGACTCGATACAAACAATTAGCTCTAATGCAATCAATGGGCACCCCGGATCACCCTCACAAATAAAAGAAGTGACAAATGAACTTGTCAATTATTGTAAAGGAAATGAACTTACCTGTATTGTAGTGGGGCATATAACCAAAGATGGAGCTATTGCTGGACCGAAGCTGCTTGAGCATATGGTAGATACTGTTCTTTACTTTGAAGGAGATCAAACAGGTCAATACCGAGTTTTAAGGGCCCATAAAAACAGGTTCGGCAGTACGAATGAATCTGGTTTTTTTGAAATGTTGAAAACAGGTATAAATGAAGTGGATAATCCTTCTAAGTATTTTCTAGATCATAGAAGTGTGGATAATTTTGGAAGGTCAATATCCAGTATTGTACATGGGTCAAGACCTTTATTTTTTGAAGCTCAAGCTTTAGTTGTGGAAAATAAATTTTCAAGTGCAAAAAGAATATGTCATGGACTAGATACAAGTAGATTAGGATTATTAGTAGCTATTATTGATAAGTATTTTGAAGTACCAATTTCCTATTATGATATATATATCAACATTATTGGTGGCATTAAGCTAGAGTCACGTGACAGTGACTTGGCCATAATTGCATCATTAGTGAGCTCTTATAAAAAGCGATCAATCAAAAGTGGAGTGGTTTTTGTAGGAGAAGTTGGCCTTAGTGGAGAAGTTAGAGCAGTTAAACAAATAGAAACAATTATAAATGAAGCTTCACGGTTAGGGATTAACAAGATAGTAACCGGAAGTAGCAATAAAGTAATTCACAATTCCACAGTAGTTGAAATTATCTGTGTTGATAATGCAAAAGATATTGAAAGCTACTTATTTGAGTAGTCTATGTGAATAACTTTTGAATATAAGTTTTCCACTGTTGTTGTTTGTTTGCATAGTATTCAGTACTTTTAGTGTTAAAAACTTTATCCTCTTTCCACAGCTCTCGGACTTTATCTAATGGAACCTCGCCAAGGCCAACAAGGGAACCGAGTGCAACACCATAGGCAGTCGTTTCAATTACCTTAGGACGGACAATTTTCTTATGAGAAAAATTACTTTGAATTTGCATTAATAAGTCATTTTGGGATGCACCTCCATCAACTCTAATTTCATTGACGGAAGCAGGAGCATCTGCAATAAGTGCCTCAATAGAGTCATTGATTGAAAGTGCAATTCCATCTAAGCAAGCACGGGCCAGGTGTGATGTTGAAGTATCTCTGGTAAGACCCAGGATTGCGCCTTTGGCATTTGCATTCCAGTAGGGTGATCCGATGCCAGTAAAAAAAGGCATGAATACGAGATGTTCCATTTCCTCTAGGTTTTTAACAGACAGGGCCAGGTTTTCCACCTCGGGAGAGCTATCAATTATCTTCAAGTTATCCCTAAGCCATTGAACAGCGGCACCTGCGATATAACATGATCCCTCAAGGGCATAACAGAGTTTTCCACCGTGCTTATATGCAATAGTTGTTAACAGTCCATTGGAGCTAAAAGTTTTATCACTTCCGGTGTTTAAAAGAATAAAGGCACCTGTACCATAAGTACATTTAAGGTCACCTTGTTGAAAACCAGCTTGTCCAAATAAAGCCGCCTGTTGATCTCCAAGAATACAGGTAATAGGTATGCCGTCAGGAAGAAATGATAGGTTTTTAGTTTCTCCGAAATGGGTAAAGGAATCTTTAATCTCAGGTAAAAATTCTTTTTTGACTTCAAAAAATGTTAATAAGTCATTACTCCAATCACCTGTTTCCAAATCCATTAATAAGGTCCGAGATGCAT
This sequence comes from Bacteriovoracaceae bacterium, assembly GCA_041631355.1. Lineage (GTDB taxonomy): Bacteria > Bdellovibrionota > Bacteriovoracia > Bacteriovoracales > Bacteriovoracaceae. The sequence goes on from JBFKKF010000426.1 coordinate 1,905, forward strand.
TTGAAGCTTCAGTGGCAAAGGAGATGCAGTCAGACATTTTATACAGTAAAAAAGTATCGATTGTTGATAATCTAAGATTATTTTTAGAGGCTTCATCCTTAACTCTATCATTGTGTTCCAGCAACCATTTCATTTTGGTACCAGAAAAATACGGGTCAAGAGGAAGGCCAGTTTTCTTTTGTAGTTGTTGATAACTATCACTTCGAGATTGGCAATAATCTGCTGTTCGCCTATCTTGCCACACAATTGCGTTTGCAAGGGGTTCTCCGCTGCTATCATATGCACAGGTTGTCTCTCTTTGATTTGTAATACCAATTGAAGAAATTTGAGCGGGGTTAATATTTGAGATTTTTAAAACTTTAGTTATGGATTTTTCCACAGTATCCCAAATATCATTTAGGTTATGTTCAACCCAACCTGGACGAGGATAGATTTGAGGAAATTCTATATTCACTTTGTTGATAACTTCAAAGTTTTCTTTATCTATAATTAGAGCGGTTGTCCCTGTTGTTCCCTGATCCAGTGATAAAATGTAATTCTTCATAAATGCCTCAATTTATTATCTAGTTTTTAGTTTTTGATTATCGTCCTCTAATATCACTTGGGCCATTTGTTCCCATCGACTAGCTATATTAGTGTTAAGAACCTTTAGGTATGAAAATGAAATGATTAAAATTCCAAGCATAAGCAAAAC
>JBFKKF010000427.1:0-2598 GCA_041631355.1 Bacteriovoracaceae bacterium
CGAGCAAATTGCGATATAGTCTTCACCTGGACTTTCATCTGCCATGACAAGTTCATTAAACTCATAAACTGGCTTTCCAGCTATCTCTAAATTTTCTATTTTTGTCGCTTTTAAAAAAGATCCCATCATCATAAGTCACTCCTAGTCTAAAATCCACTCTCATTAGTTACCCAAGTACAACCTGTTGAATTATAACCATTGCATCGACAATTCTGATAAGAAGCACAAACGGCATTACACTCACAACTCTTATTTGCAACACATTGTCCAGAGACCTGATTGATTTTAGTAACCAGTGCATTCCAATCAGCTGCAGTGATTACCTGCCCACTACTTTTAGTTCCAGGAATTCCCCCTAGATTACTTACAAAATAGTTCCAATATTGAATATTTCCAGCACTCGACTTAATACTATTAAGAGCTGTTACAAAGCTATTATAATGAGATGCTAAAACAACCGTTCCAGATCCTACATTTGGAATACTAGCTGATGCTCCCCAATTACTGAGTTCTGCATCAAACCTAGATTTTAAATTAGCGTAATCGCCACTAGAGATAATACTTCCAGAGGAGACAGTTGAAGCAGTTCCTCTGTTTGGAGTTTTATAGGTTGGAAATCTTCTATTTTGAGCGGCTCCATCCACATTACATTCTTCTGGGTCTGCGGCAGGATTGAGGTCTATTCTGTGCTGAGAGCAGCCTCCTGAGTCCTCATCTGTTTGATTCCAATAATTTACAGAACTACCTGGCTTAGCAGTCGTTCCTGGGTACACATCACTCATTAATAATGACCTTCCATGCTCATTGGTTTTTTACCTAATTGAGTTAATACATTAGTAATTGCAGTTTTATACTTAGATATTTCATCATAAAAATCACATAGAGGCAATCCATGGGCTTCCAAATCATTCCATCTATCTTTGTAATTTTCTTTTTTACTTTTAGCAAAGAAGACAATATTACATTGAGAGCACACTGTAGAAGCGCAGGTTTTACATTTATCTGGGACTTCATAAATACTGTGATTTTTTCGACTTTCAACAAATTCTAGGAAATTATCACTAAAAATATTTCCCTCGGTAAGCTCCGGAACATCTTCGTAGAGTGCTCCGTGACAATTATAATAAGAACCTTCCTTATCTATAGCAAACATTGATTCACCAGCGGAACACACTCCACCTTTTTTACTTGAAAACCAAGACCAGATAAAATGCTTTCCACCATTTCTAATATGCTCTATTTCCATTCTAGCAATTTCTTTCATCTGCCATTGAAACTCTTCTAGGTTCATCTCCCCCATATCTCCATGATAATCAATTGTTGGAGAATATTGCATAAACATTCCTTGGGGCTCAAAGATCGTTTCATTTAAGTATTTAAAATCCAGATAGACCTGTTTTAGGTAACTAAAGTGTCTAGGAGTAATAGTTGATTTAATCGCAAATGGGACCTTAAGCTTTGCTAACTCTTTAAAAACTTCAATTATCTGCATTCCAGTAGATTCTCCACCGACAGTTTTTCTGGTTAAATCATGGATCGGTTGCCCATCATAAGAGATTTGAAACTCCACATCACCATTTCTTATAATGTCCAAGTATTTAAGTATGGTTAAACCATTCGTGTAGAGAAAAAACTCAACGACATCAATTTCTTCCCGAAATCTATTGTAGAAATACTCTAGCACTTTTCGATTAACGGTGGGCTCCCCTCCCCAGAAAGTAATATTAAGCCCATCGTACATATTTTTAAATTTTTCTTCTTTAGATAGCGCCACAATCCTATCAGCAAGTAGAACCGCTTGATCCATAGACATACGATGCTTGTATTCATACTCCTGCTCAAAGCAATAAGTACATCGCATATTGCACTGGTCAGTTATACTAAGTTCCAACGTTAATAAATTTTTAGACATTTGCTTCTCCTAACTCACCAAGTAAGTCGTTAGTAAGTTCATCGACAGCTTGCATTTCTTCACCGTAACGCTCTCCATATTCTTCCAGGACTTCTGCACCTAGAAGAATCACTTTCTTATGGTACTCCTGAATTCCATCTAGTATTTCACAAACTCTTTCACCATATAATGAGTGTTGATGTAGCAGGGCCAGTACACGAGCATGCTCTTGCAACATCGCATTGGATGTATCTAAAATGCGAATTGTCTCAATAATATTTTCTCTTGAATTCATAATTACCCTTCTCTTTATGTGCGTGAAACTGTCATAATATTGTGCACATAAGATTGCTTTAATGGCCAGTGTTTAAGCTGATTTTAATCAGGTATTAAGTGTCGATTTAGTTTAGGAGTTAAAGCACTTAAGCTGGGAAATATCGGGATAAGTGTGACTCCCCCCGTTGTCTTTATTTTCCTTAGACAAAGTATTTAATTTCAAAATACCGCAGCTTGCCATTTCTGGAGTCATATTCATATGAAAACCCAAAATGATGTCCATGTCATCTTGAGGAGATACTGCACTGTTTCTACCATCCCAAGCTAGGCGCTTTAAAACTTCATAATCCTTTTTATCGTCTAAAAGAATTGCTCCACCTTTACCAATATTTAATATTTTCTTTTGCTGAAATGATAGACACATATAAGAA
>JBFKKF010000428.1:0-2596 GCA_041631355.1 Bacteriovoracaceae bacterium
GTGAAATTTATCAAACGGCCATCTTGGAATTTTTATGACGCAATAATCGAGTGCTGGTTCAAAACAAGCATAGGTATTTTTAGTAATCGGATTTATAATTTCATCCATACTATAACCGATGGCAATTTTAGTTGCGACTTGAGCTATTGGATAACCTGTTGCTTTAGAGGCAAGAGCCGAGGAGCGACTGACCCTAGGGTTTACTTCTATGATATAGTATTGAAAACTATCTGGATCGAGGGCAAGTTGAACATTACAGCCACCCTGGATTTTAAGTGCTCGTACAATCTTTAAAGAAGCATCCCTAAGCATTTGATGATCTCTATCACTTAGGGTTTGAGAAGGGGCAACAACAATACTGTCTCCCGTGTGAACACCAACAGGATCAATATTTTCCATATTACAAACAATAATACAGTTATCATTAGCATCTCGAATGACTTCGTATTCTATCTCTTTAAAACCAGCGATACTTTTTTCAATAAGACATTGTGTGATGGGGGAGTTTGATAGACCTGACTTTACGATTTTATGAAATTCTTCTTCAGTCGTGGCGATACCACCTCCGGTCCCTCCCAGTGTAAAAGCTGGTCTGATAATTAAAGGAAGTCCTACTTCTTCTTTAAAGCTGATGGCCTCACCAATATTATTCACTGTTTTACTTGGGGGAACGGGCTCACCTAGCTCAATCATCAGTTGTTTAAATTGCTCTCTATCCTCGGCCTTTTCAATGGTTTCAAGATTTACCCCAAGGATTTTGACCCCCTCTCTGGCAAAAAAGCCTTCCCGCTCCAGTTCTAGGGCAAGGTTTAGGGCCGTTTGCCCTCCTAGTGTTGGTAGTACTGCATCTGGTTTTTCTTTAATGACAATCTTTTTTACAAACTCGGCTTGAAGGGGCTCCATATAGACTTTATCTGCAACCTCAGTGTCTGTCATAATTGTTGCAGGGTTAGAGTTTATAAGAACGGTTTCAATGCCTTCTTCTCTCAGGGCCCTCAACGCTTGTGTGCCAGAGTAATCAAATTCAGCCGCTTGTCCGATAATGATGGGACCAGAGCCTATAACTAGGATTTTTTTGAGTTCATTATTTCTAGGCATTAGTTACCTCTTTGATCGTATTTAAAAACTCGTCGAATAAGTACTTCGTATCATTAGGGCCAGGACTTGCTTCTGGGTGGTACTGCACTGAAAAAGCCGGAAGTGATTTATGCTTTAAGCCCTCTATACTTTTATCATTTATATTTATTTGGGTGATTTCAAGATCGCTCTTAGTAATTGAAGTTTCCGTGACGCTGTAGCCATGGTTTTGGGAAGTGAGATAAACTTTATTTTTGGCAAAGTCTTTAACCGGATGATTCGCTCCACGATGTCCAAATTTCATTTTTTCAGTATCAGCTCCATTAGCGAGTGCAAAAATTTGATGGCCCATGCAAATAGCAAATAGAGGATAATTTTTTTGTAATTCTCTAATGGTTGGGATGACTTCTAAAATACTTTTTGGATCCCCAGGGCCGTTGGAAAGTAAGATTCCTTGAGGTGCAAATTGTTTAATTTTTTCATAAGGAGTATTATAGGGAACAACGATAACATCACAGCCTCTGGTAAGAAGTGACTCTAAAATATTCTTCTTGTACCCAAAGTCCACAAGAATAATTCTTTTTCCTCCACTTCTTGGAAAGTGAGCAATATTCTTGACACTAACTCGTGATATCTGATCTGTTTTCAGTTCCTTTTTAAGTAAGGAGTTAAGCTCATCGTTTTTAAGGGGAGTGGCCGAAATAACACATTTCATCGCCCCCTGGGAGCGAATGATTTTTGTTAGCTTTCTGGTGTCAATATTTTCGATTCCAACAACTCCATAAGAATTGAGATAGTCTCTAACATTTTCTCGGCTTCTAAAGTTTGAAGGTGTATCACAGTGCTCTCTAACAATAAGTGTTTTAAGTGCCGGCGTGATTGCCTCATTATCTCCTTGATTAATTCCATAGTTTCCAATCAGTGGATAGGTCATAACGACTGATTGGTCACAATAGGAGGGATCAGTAATTATCTCTTGATAACCCTGCATACTAGTGTTGAAGACAATCTCTGAGAGATAGGCTTTTTTAGGGGACTTGGTAAAGCAGTTAGCCTCAAAGCTTTCACCATTTTCTAGGTACAAATAAATCTTACTCATTGGAAATCCATTCTAAAATACTCATGCGGGTATAAACCCCGTTTTCTTTTTGTTTAAATATTCTTGATTTGTCGTGCTCAACTAAATGAGATGAGATCTCAACATCTCTATTAAATGGACCTGGGTGCATGAAAATTGCCTTGTCCTTTAATAGTTTTATTCTTTCATCGCTGAGACCATACTCTTTATTATAGCGGTCAACATTCATCTCATAAAGGTCATGCCTTTCATGCTGTACTCTTAATAACATAACGACATCTGCTTCTTTGCAGGCGCTATCTATATCTGTAATTCTACAGTGAGAAGGAAGTGTTTTAGAGTCTGGCATAAATTGTTCGGGCCCACTAAGAATAACTTTTGAATTAAATTTTTCTAGTGCTGCGATATTGGATTTGGCCACTCGAGAATGTCCAACATCAC
>JBFKKF010000429.1:0-2590 GCA_041631355.1 Bacteriovoracaceae bacterium
ATCCTTTAAAGCTTCAACTTTCTTTACTCTTTTTACTTTTTTTACTTTTTTTACTTTTTTTACTTTTTTTACTTTTTTTACTTTTTTTACTTTTTTAGTCGGATCAACAATCCCCTGTTGAGAGATGATAATTTTTTCAGCTTGTTTAAGTATCTTTCTCTCTTTTTCAAATCCTAATTGCATTTCACCTTTTGTATTAACTAAATTAATTTCATTATTTTTGATTAACTCTACATCGAACTGTGCTTTTTCCTCTCCAATATTTCTAAGATTAATTTCTTTATTCAAGGCCCTAATGGACAAAACCTGTATGTGATTTTTAGTAGCAAAGAGATTACCCGCTAATTTCCCCTGATGCATTTTTACGATACTCTCATCTCTATTTTCGCTTTTCTTTCGATCGACAATAATTACTATACTATTTTCATCTACTTTCAAGATCGAATGGTCCTCAAATAACACATTTGCCGTGGCCTTCTCTTTCGTTTTCACGGAGTCATAATTACTAAATTGATGTCCCTTAACTCCAGGAGACCAATGGGACATTTCTTTAGACTTTACCTCTACATCATTTTTAAATGAATCTAAAATGGCAATGTATTGCTTATCAACTTTGACTGGTAATGTTGAATTTTCTTTTTTTGAGCAAGAAAATATACTCGCCAATAATAAATTCACTAATATCAATTTACCCATCGCTTTCCCTCGCTATCATTCTATTATATTCTTAATTATAACAATAATATTAATTATCCCCCAGAAGGTAATATGAGACTTCTAGTAGTTGATGACGAAGGTTCAGTAAGAGACAGTTTGTATGAGATATTTAAAGATCAGTACGATATTGATACTGCCCAAAGCGCAGAAGAAGCTTTGGCGATACTTGAAAAGAATCAATTTGATGTGGTTATAACAGATAACCAAATGAGTAATAAGACCGGTCTGGATCTAATCAAGGAGGCAAAGCCTAAAAATCCTGACACCGCATTTTTACTTTTAACCGCATACGCGACAGTACAACAAGCGGTTGAGGCAATCAAAATTGGTGCTGATGACTACATGATTAAGCCCTTTGATATTGATGAAATTGAACATCGAGTCTTAAAGGCCAAAAGATTAAATGAGTATTCAAAGCGGTCTAAATTATTTGAAGAAAAGTCACTGGGTTTCGAACGCCTTATAGGTGAGTCTCAAAATATAAAAGAAGCAAAGACTTTCATCCAAAAAATATCAGATGTTGAATCAGCTGTCTTGATACTTGGCCCCTCAGGAGCTGGTAAGGAGGTTATGGCACAAACCATTCATGAAACCTCCCCTAGAAAAGACAAGCCTTTTGTTGCCATCAATTGCGCCACTCTTAATGAACAATTAATCGAATCTGAGTTATTTGGTCACGAAAAAGGATCCTTCACCGGGGCAACCAATCAAAAACTTGGTAAGTTTGAATTGGCCAGTGAGGGTACCATTTTTCTTGATGAGATAGGAGAAATGCCCCTTGATTTACAAGCAAAACTATTACGGGTTCTACAAGAAAAAGAATTTAACCGTATTGGTGGAAATAAAACAATCAAAACGAAAGCACGGGTAATCGCAGCAACCAATAGAGATCTTCAAGAAATGATCAAGACAGGAAGCTTTAGAGAAGACCTCTACTTCCGATTAAATGTCTTAAACTTTAATTTATTACCCTTGAAAGATAGAAAAGAAGATATTCCACTACTTGTTAACTTTATATGGACTAATTTGTCTAAAGATATTAATCGTCAAAGCTCTTTAGCACAAGAAACCGTAGCAAAACTTTCTGAATACAACTTCCCGGGAAATATCAGAGAATTAAAAAACATTCTTGAAAGAATGATGGTCTTAGGCCCTAGCGATGGTGAGATATCTCCAGAATTTCTTCCAAATGATCTGCAAGGTGCAAGTAGCAACACCGCACCAAGCAGCAGTAGCGAAGTAAGTAAAGATTTTGATTTTTCACTGGGTCTAACTGACCTATTGGACCAAATAGAAAAAGATATACTTTTGAAAGCAATGGAAAAAGTTGGGCATAGTCAGGTTAAAGCTGCGGACTTACTACAAATCAAACGTGGAACTCTACAATATAAACTAAAGAAATATCAGATTTAGAAATAATACCTAAGAACTAAGTACTCAATCTCATACTGTGTGGTATAAAGCATATTTGTCAAGGCTACCATAACTCTCGCCGTTGGCATGAGTTCTATATTATTTATGTAGCTAGGAAAAAATTTAAAACGCCTACCAACAGAGATACGTCCTTGTAGGCCACTAGAATATATAGTTTCGCAAAAATCACAAGAAGCACCCGCCTTTTCATAGTTTAACATCTCAATGCCAAGACCAATTCCAAACACCCATCCCCAATCTCTTTCTTTATGTAGTTCAAATCGTAAAATATAATTTTCAAAAACATCTGCACTAGTTTGCCCATCGTAAATATTAAATTGTACAAACTTTTCCAGCGAAGAAAAAACGTAGATATTGTCTTCCAGATAAAATAACTTCCCACCAATAGAATATTTTTCGTTAAAGCTACCTTTACCACCGGTACTTATATCATCACTGA
>JBFKKF010000430.1:0-2589 GCA_041631355.1 Bacteriovoracaceae bacterium
CTTTGAGGAGCCTGTATTTGCGAGAAAAGCAAGACAACTGGGTACTCTAATTCTTGTTAAAGCGTCTGCACTATCAAAGCAAATAAAACTTAGCAGTCATGACAGATTCTTTCCCAATCAAGACTCTCTGCCAAATGGAGGCTTTGGAAACCTAATTGCACTTCCTCTCCAAAGGCATGCTAGAAATCAAGGGAATACATTATTTGTAGATGAAGATTTCACCCCTATTAAAGATCAGTGGGATCTATTATCTACAGCTAGAGTTCTTTCGCAAAATGAAGTTGATTCTATAATTGAGAAGAATATCACAAAAGATCTTATTTTTGATGGTGACAATTTTGATATTAAGATTACAGAGAGAACACTCGATGCCATTAATAAAAAAGTGAAATTGGAAGAATACAGTGATGCAATAAACATTAGATTAGCAGAACAAGCATTTATAAATATTGAAGAACTACCAGACCCACTTATTGGTGCCTTAAGAAGAACAGCAACTTTTGCCAACCCTGAGTTTTACAAGAAGCAAAGAATGCGTTTTTCTACATGGGATACACCAAGATTTATTTGCTGTAGTGACAACTATGGATCAGAAATGTCTATCCCAAGAGGTCGACTTGATGATTGTATAAAGATTGCAAATGATGTTGGTGCTACTGTTAATATCTTTGATGAGCGGGCAAAGCATAAAAGACTAAAAATCAATTTCATCGGAGAATTACGACCTGATCAGAAAAAGGCAATGAAGGAGATGAGCAGGTTTGATACAGGTGTATTAGTTGCTCCTCCTGGAGTTGGTAAAACAGTTATGGGTTGCCATCTCATTGCAAAGAGAAAAACTCCGACTCTTATTCTCGTTCACAGAAAACCACTTATGGAACAATGGATTGAGCGTATTAAAGAATTTTTAGATCTTGATCCTAAAGAAGTCGGCTCTTTTGGTGGAAGTCGAAAAAAACCAAAAGGAAAAGTTGATGTCGCTATGATTCAAACTTTATCAAAGTTAGAAGACAGTGATGAACTTTTAAATAGCTATGGACAAATTATTGTAGATGAATGTCATCACATACCAGCTGTTTCTTTTGAGGCCGTTCTTAAAAAGATTCCGGCCAAATACTTTATCGGCTTAACAGCAACTCCATATAGAAAAGATGGTCATGAATCTATTATACATATGCAACTTGGTCCAACTCGATACGAAATGGAGGACTTTGGTGCAAAAGATTTAAATAAACTAATATTCGTTAGAGAGACGAATTTACAATTTCCTGTTCATCTAGAGAGACGCCTTGAGATTCATGAGATCTGGTCAGAAATTGTAAATAATCATGAACGTACAAATCAAATCACTACTGATATCGAAGCGGAATTAAAGCAAAATAGGTACCCTCTAATTATTTCTGAAAGAAAAGATCATATTTCTCATTTATCTCACTCCTTAAAATCCAAAAAACTTAAGGCAAAGGAATTTATACTTGTCGGTGAGATGGGTAAAAAGCAGAAAAAAGAGATATTGGACAATATAGACAACTGTATTAAAAATCAGAATCCATTTTACATATTATCCACAGGCTCATTTATAGGAGAAGGTTTTGACCTTCCAATATTGGACACATTATTTATTACCATGCCTATCTCATTCAAAGGAAGAATGATCCAATATGCAGGAAGAATACATCGCCCATTTGAAAACAAAAAAGAAGTCAGAATCTATGACTACCTAGATGCAAACAGTGGGCTTACTATTAATATGTTTAAAAAGAGAGTCCCTGTTTATAAGAAAATGGAATATGAAATCATATCTAATAGCTCAAACAAGGCCAATCAGCTAATTTATCAAGCTGATATGTTCTCTGAGATGCACTAAGCCTTATCCAGGATTTGCTGAATTGTCTTAGCGTACCACTTCCCCTTTCGAGTTTTTGTAGGTATCTCCATTGAATTAAAGATCTCTGCTATTTTCCAATAACTAAAACCTTTATCTCTAAGGTCATTCATTTTTTGAATATTCTCTGTTTCTCTTTTATGTGCTCTTAACTTTCTATCTCTACACTTCTCACCATATGCAAGTCCACGCTTTCTATTTTGCACTGATCCCGTTACCCGGGTCTGTATTCCAAAAGCTTTCATTTGTTTTGAAATCGTACATCTTGCGACTTTAAATTCTACCGCCAGCTCATTTAAACTTCGCCTTTCAACGACGTATTTTTGGTATAAAAGCTCTTTATTTCGCCACTCATTTTTGACTGGTAATTGAATGAAATTAGACATTTGGACTTGGCGGTGACTGGGACTCGCAAAGTTGATTAGATCACCCCATTTTTAAAAGCCGGTTTTTATAATCGGCTTTTTTTTGTTCATAATATTTCATGTGTTTGCAGGGTATTTTAATAGGGCTTTTTGAGCAGTTCGGCCTGTTGTTTCACAATAGTTCACAAAATTTTGTCAGGAATCTATATTTCGCTACCGAAATCTACGCCGTTTTCTATCCGTTTTAACAAACCTAGATTTGTCGTCTCTATCAAAACTTTCTAAAATGACTTCATGATAAAAGGATAGAGAAGTGAACAAAATAAAAGTAATAAAATA
>JBFKKF010000431.1:0-2584 GCA_041631355.1 Bacteriovoracaceae bacterium
GATTTTTAATATTACCTAAAGTAACATGATCACTACCAACGAGCCTTGTTAGGTACTCTTTAATAAGACTCATATTTTTTGTCTTGATACGAGGTTCTAATTGAATCTTTATTTTCTTGTAATTCATCGCTGCGAGGTTTTTAACTAAGCTTTCACCAAAACTCTTTTTTAACTTCTCGACCTCAGTTTTAATACCCTTGTCATCTTCCTTGAGAATTCCAGCAACTCCAGGTAATTTCCCCATTCTCCTTATTACTGAGTCAAGGTTAATGTCCTGGCTAATTAAAGCATTAAAATAAGGAAGAGCATTAACGCTCTCATTTAAAGAAAGCTTTTTCTCTACCTGGGCACGGAAATGGGTAACTGAAATGGCTCCAATAGTAGAACACAAAAATATAATTGCTAGTATTTTGTTCTCTTTTAAGATTTTTCCAAACTCAGCTAAATAAAACATGCATGCCCCGAATAAATTAACTTCCCGTTTTCCAAATGTATTATTTTCCCTGGAAACTGTTTTACAAGATCACGGTTGTGTGATGCCCACACAACTGTCAGTTTTCTTCTAACATTATAGAAATTCAATACATCAAATAATTTAATCGAACTCTCTTTATCTAATGAAGCAGTAGGCTCATCTGCAATTAGGACATTGGGTCTGGCGAGTAAAGCTCTAGTCATGGCCACTTTTTGCTTTAAGCCACCATTGGCATCGCTTATCTTCAAACCAAGTTTATCCTTAAAGCCCAACACATTAACAAGCTCCATCATGTCTGAATAAAATTCATTTTTATTCTTATACAAAGTCTTATCAAAAGCATACCAGATATTTTCTTCACATGTTCTATGGTTGAATAGTTTTAAGTCCTGAAACACTTGAGAGACAAATCTTTGTTGCCCTTTTGTTCCTAGCAACTGCCCAGAATTTGGCTGAATATCTCCGGCCAAAAGATTTAACAACGTTGTCTTACCTGCACCAGACTTCCCTGTCACAAATAGAATCTCCCCAGGGTTTACCGTTAGCGATACCCCAGATAAGGCCTTACATGTACCAAAGTTAACCGATACATTCTCAAGATGATAAACAAAATGATCTTCAATACGACTACGTTTCTTTTTTGTTGCAAAAAGTGCTTCTCTCATTCGACCTTCCAATGTCCTAACCATTTGAAATATGGGCAGTTCCATCTGCAATATTATTGTAGCGCACTTTATATAGCAAAGTAAAGTAGAAGCAAAATCTGACTATTTTAATAACTTGATCTTAAGACATGGGTACTTATCTATCTACTGACAATTCCCTCGCTCACCAGTAATTTGTAAGCCGAATCTGAGCAGTAAACATTGGGAATAAAATTATATGAACTCTGAATCTTTGCAATGATTGAGTTTTCGACATCAACCAATAACTGGACCTCTCCAGAATCTGTCAGTATCTTGGTAGGATCCCTCTCCAGCAGTATATTTGGGTGAGTCTGATCTTTAATTATTCTTTTCTTGGATTTTGTGAAAACGATACTTTTCTTTGGGATGTCCTCAACAATCCAATCGTTCTCTCCACCTTTACGTTTAAGAACATTTTTTATTTCTTCTACTTTATCTAAAGCTTTTTTGTAGTATTTTTCATTTACCAATGGCTCATCCTGATTAAGGATTCTTTGTCTAAACTCTTCACAATGAACTGTTCTCGGAGAACGTTCAAACAAGACACACTCTGCAATGTCTTTCATCTTTTTATTTTTATCAAAAAAACCTTCTTGGTGTAATTTAAGTACAAGCCCCATGAAGTATTGATCATTAAAACTGAAAAATTTATTTGGGTCATTCTTTGCTAAATCTAGAAGCTTCGAATAAGAATAGATTTGTCCTTTCTCTAAAAGATAAAATGTTAACTCCTCTGCAAGTGCGTCATACTTAGCACCTCGTGCGGACCTAACAACTTGTGAGTACCAAGCAAACCTTGCATTTAGAAAGTCTTCTACGCAATGAAGGGCATTATGCTTAATTGCCAAAATCTCTTTTCCGGCCACATCGATGGTACAAAAGTGGTGCAGTAAGTACTCCCTATCATAGGTTCCATAGTTTAACCCGGTGTAGTGAGCATCTCTTAATAGATAGTCCATACGATCACAGTCAATTTCTGAATGTAGAATTTGATTCGCAAGGATATCAGGAGAAGTTCCCTTAACTAAATCGGAAACAGATTGAGGATCAATCCCATACTTATTAAGAATAAAGGTGATTCCATATTCAAAGTTTGTATTTTTAATAATCCATGAACCTAAGTGTTCATGATCGTCAGGATGTCCTTTAGAGTTTTTCGAATTAGTTGTTTCACCAAATCGAATATAGGCCATCTCTGTTGTATGTGAAAAACAAAAAGTCCCTAAGTCGTGAAGTAGAGCTGCTAGTCGAATTGATTGATGTCTTGTTTTTTCAGGAGAACTCACCTGCTCATCAAATAAATCATCATCTGAAACTGCTTTACCGATAGACCTTAATATTTTATGTGCGTTAAACATAACTCCAATTGAATGGCCAAACCTTGAGTGCTCAGCTCCTGGAAAAGTATAGAAGGAAAAACCAA
>JBFKKF010000432.1:0-2581 GCA_041631355.1 Bacteriovoracaceae bacterium
AAAACTGTGGAAGTGTTTTTAAAAACCGCTCCGAACTCAAAGCAGGAACAACTATTGATAAAAGCGGACTAAAAGAGTTTGGTTTAGAGCATGTTAAGGTAAGTTCAAAGCATGGAAACTTCATAGAAAACGATGGAGAGGGGATGGCCAAGGAGTTTTTTGAGGTTGTGACTGAGTTGACGCAAGAGATTGAACGTTACAGTGGTTATAAATTTGAATTAGAGGCTAAAGTTTATTAAAATTAACTAATGATTAAAATAATTTCAATTTTAAATTTGATCTTCATAACTACGGCTTTTGCTAGTTCAAAAAAATATTTTGAGAGTGATATTCACTACAGAACAGTATTTGGAAATTGTCCTTCAAAGTCTGTTGGACGATTAACACTAACGTTGATGAAAGAATTCGAGAAAAATAAATCATTGCTAGATATCAAAAAGAAGATTGTTAAAGATAAATTAGAAGAAAAATATTACTTATCCTCTTATAAGGTTAAATATAATCCACTAAACAAAATATTGAGGTTCCAATACGACTGTCCTAAGCCGTTAATGAAAGTTCAGATTTATAGAAAAGATGGGGCAGAGCTATATACAGCGATTTTAGTTGAAAGTGGGGAGCTATTTGATCCAACATATGAAGTATTGCTTAGATCGGAAAATAAGATTAAAGGTTCATTACCACATATGGCGTTGCCTGCAGATTTGATAAACTCAGATATACACAAGACAATGACCAGCTTACTAAATAAAATGGATACAAAATTCACTCAGAATATATCTGAAGTAATCGTAAATGAAAAAAAAGAGTTAACAATTATAATGTCTATCACCAGAAAGCCCTCAAGTGCATTCTTGGGTAAAGATTTTTGGAATGAAAAAGTTAGTAAGTTGCAAGAAATAATTACTTATATGAAGGATAAAAGAACAATTCCTGCGGTAATAAACCTTACAAATCCTAAAAAAATAGTCGTTAAGTTCTCAGATAAATAGAAATACCCAACTAGTAGAATCCAGTATTAAGAAAAAAGTTGTCATCTTATATAGCGCGTCCTAGAATTTTTATAGGTGCATAATTGCGCCTTAATGTGATTACAGATTGAATCTGTAGCTGTGAGAAAGCGCAGTGAGAAAGGAATCTCCTCATGAATGATAAAAACTTAGTTGTTGCTCTAGACATTGGAACCACAAAAGTGTGTACCACTATTGGTTATTATGACCGCGAAGCTTTTGAAATAATAGGAGTTGGTTCCCACCCAAGTCACGGCCTTAAAAAAGGTTCAGTAGTTAATATCGACAAAACAGTTAGCTCGATTCGTTGTTCAATCGAAGATGCAAAATTAATGGCAGGAGTTGAGAGAATAAATGCTGCCACTATTGGAATTGCGGGAAATCATATCTATTGTTTCAACTCATCAGGTGTTGTTGCTATTAAGGGATCAGAAATTACTCAAGATGATGTTACAAGAGTACTTGAAGCAGCGAAAGCTGTATTAATACCAAGTGACAGAGAGGTATTACATGTAATACCTCAGGAGTTCAGAGTGGATAGTACTAAAGGAGTAAAAAATCCAGTTGGTATGTGTGGTTCAAGATTAGAGGCACATGTTCATATTGTGACAGGGATGACTCCACTAATCCAAAATATTGTAAAATGTGTAGAAGCGGCCGGGATTAATGCAAATGATGTAATCCTTCAGCCTATAGCTAGTTCCCGTTCAGTTCTTACACAAGAAGAAAAAGAGCTAGGAGTTGTACTCATTGATATTGGGGGGGGAACTACAGATCTTGCAGTTTGGAAGGACGGAAGTTTAATTCACTCGCAAATAATTCCTGTCGGTGGGAATCATTTTACAAATGATCTAGCGGTAGCATTAAAAATCCCTCACAATGAAGCAGAAAGAATAAAAATAAATCATGGTAGTGTTTTAACAGAGAAGCTAAATCAAAGTGCACATATAACGGTTAATGGACTATCTGGAACAAAGCCAAGAGAAGTCAGGCTTGGTCGTGTAGCTGAGGTTCTTGGTGCTAGGGCCGAAGAATTATTTACCGTGATCAGAAAACAAATTGAAGAAAATAGACTAGAAGAAATGATTACAGGTGGTTATATCATAACTGGTGGGGGAGCACTAATTAAGGACTTGCCTGAGTTAGCAGAATACTTACTGGAGAAACCTGCTAAAGTCGGTTATCCTAAACCATTTGGTGGGATGACAACAGTAATGCAAGACCCTAAATTTGCGACAGTTTTAGGGCTTTTACTTGAGTCGACTAAGGAAAATATGGCCAGTGTTGCAACGAAATCTAAAACAAGTAAGAATAATGTGAACAAAATGGAGCGTGATATTCTAGGACGCTTCAGTGATTCTCTAAAGACAGCATTCAGGGAAATTTTTTAATTCGGAGGATATTATGTTTGAAATTGCCGAGAACATGGAAGTAAATTCAGGGGCAAAGATTAAAGTTATTGGTGTTGGAGGCGGTGGATGTAACGCCGTAAATACAATGATTAGATCAGGACTAACTGGGGTTGAATTCATAGTAGCAAATACTGATTCACAAGCGTTGGCAGCTAATTT
>JBFKKF010000433.1:0-2572 GCA_041631355.1 Bacteriovoracaceae bacterium
ACACCTGCCATCAAACCTGGTACTAAGAGAAAATGGAGACCTAGAAGTCCATGGCCCTGTCAGCTGGAAAGAAGCTAGAGAATTTCTACGGCCAAAAGGTAAAAACATTAAAACAGCTCCTACTGAAGAACTTGCCCTTATCACTGCTGGAGCTGCTACTAGTGCCACCGGAGAGAGATGTTTTCACTTTGGAAACCTTCGCTCCCAAATCAAAGAGATTACCTATATCGACTACCAAGGAAAAGAAAAAACTCTTTCGGTAAATAATAAATTCCAATTAAACTCCACTCACCTATCAGAATACGATAAAAGTTTTAAAAACTATCAGGAAATGAAAAATGCTCCCTTTCCACGTTTAGAAACAGAAACTGATCTTATGATCGGAACTGAAGGTCAACTAGGAGTCATCACAAACCTTGTCATTGAAACTACTGACGATCTCAGTGTTCAGCATTTATTTATGCTATTACCAAAATGGGAAGAAAACTTAGCTCCCCACCTCGAGGTTATCAAAAAGATTCAATCTTTTAGAGAAGAAGTCATCTTATGCGAGTTTATTGATTCTAATTCTTTTTCTTATCTTCCTAAGGAAGAGCGACCAAACCAAGAAATGGATGCTATCTTTTTTGAAGTTAAAATGGATCAATTTGAAAAGTTTTATTCCGATTTTTTAATGGATCTAAGTTTTCTAGATGAGAATTTAGTATTTGAACTCACAGAGACTAAATTTCACGTAATTAGAGCTTCTGTACCTAGAGCTGTTTTTGAAAAAAACTCCCAAATGGGTGTGGTTAAAATGGGTACCGATGTACAAGTCCATTTAGATAAATTCGAAGAACTAATGAATATCTACAAAAAGTTTACTCAAGTAGGAGTTAATTATAATTTATTCGGACATTTTGGTGATGCCCATCTTCATTTTAACTTTATGCCTTCAAAGCATCAAACAGACGTGTGCCAAAAGGAACTTGAATATCTCTACCAAGAGGTTGTGAAGCTTGGTGGATCTCCATTTGCAGAACATGGCATTGGTGTTATTAAACAAAAGTATATAAGGCCATTTTGGACAAGCGCTCAATATAATGTTTTTAAAGATTTAAAAAAAGAACATGATCCCCATAATCAATTTTTTCCGCCGGGGTTTATGAATTTAACCAATGAGTAAAGATGCTTAAACGATTTGTCACTATTATTTCACTTATAATGTCAAATCCTCTGTACGCCAATTTTGACTTTAAATATGAATTTATCGCAAGATCCTACCCTGTCGGCAGTGCACTTAACGCTTACTTAGGATACAACCAACTGCTGTGGGGAGATACTAGCTCTATATGGTATGGACTTATTCGTCCTAAACTTGAAGGAAGTACATCTATTGTCGTAAACCACTACGATGCAAATATTTCAATTTATCCTATTTCCTTTCTTGGGTATGGAGCTGGACATAAGGAGATGAATTCAAATTATGACTTATACAGCTTTTATAATTGTGAAGAAGTTCGCTGTAAGGGAATCTTAAAAAAAGATTATACATTTGGAAAAATTGCCCTTGGTTATGGTAAGCTCATCACTACATTTCGCTATCAATACTGGCGTAACTCTTATGATGATTTAAATAATGAAGGAAAAGGGGTTGCAGAGTATGAGTATATCGTAATCGCAAATCCTGAATTTGATGACGATGTTCAAAGATCTTACTTTTTAGGATATAAAATAGGAAAAGATCTCATTGGATTTGTTAGTGACCAACATCAATTTCAAAGGTCCAAGTCTGAGTACAAGCTGAATATTGGCATTTATAAACTTAATAGTGGAAATTTCTCTTATACTTTAGGTCTAGGTAGCTTACAGTCAACTGAGCAAGAAGCCGGATTTACGGCCATTATCAATATCGCCCATACCCTAGCGCCATCACTTACTTTATTTTAGGACGATAGCTTAAATTCTCCTGGACACTGAGATCTTTGAAATAAATCCATTCTCTTTTTTTCAGCGCAATTTTTATTGAGTTCATGATTTTGTAACTTCTCACATATAGTGAAAAAACTTGGTGAACTTTGCACACCAGTACTACATTTCGAGGTAGATAATTCGTAGCTATATTCTTCTGCTTGTGCGGGAGTACTAGCAGCTGAAGCTTCAGACTTTGTTGGCCAAAGCTCACTATTTTTCCCGCAGGAAGTAAATAGTATGGTGAAAATAGTTATAAGCAATACTTTATTCATATCCTTAATAGCAGCAAATTATATGCCATTTAACATAGGAGACTCAAAGTAATTACAAACACTTACATGAAGTGCCATTGTAGAAATATTAGTCAGAACAAAGATTGTACACAAACACTGCTACTTGGGACTCGCTTACCAGAGAGGTCTATTATTTATTAGTAAAGCTTAAGGGATCTGTATCCGATAATAAGGGACAAGTATAAAACTTATGAGGTTAAAAATACTATGAAGAAAATATATCTAACTGTTCTGTTTCTAACTCTAAACTTTAATGGGTTGGCATATAGTAATGAATCAATCGATGAAGTATTTTTTGGGAAATTTTATAATCTCCAAAACTCTCA
>JBFKKF010000434.1:0-2568 GCA_041631355.1 Bacteriovoracaceae bacterium
CTGATAAAATCTTAGATGTTGACCATGTGATTATTTGCGCCGGACAATTTTCGAATAAAGACTTATACCAGCAGGCAAACTCAGCTCTAGGACGACCATGTCATATCATTGGTGGAGCAGATAAGGCCCTCGAAATCGATGCTAAGAGGGCCATTAATCAAGGCGTAAGATTGGCCTATTCAGTGTAAGCTTCCTTTGCTTCTTTAAGAATTTTTTGAACACTTTCTTTAGACTCTTTATCACTTACTTTTTTCTCTAGTGCCTGCTCTGACCTAGTAAAAGCTTTTGATAAATTCTTTTTAGAAATTTTTGATAGAGTCCTACACACATAACCATCCCAGTCTTCTTTAGCACCCATTTCTTTAGAATATCTTCTCTTCTCCCAATAAGTCTTATAAATTTGCGCCCCCACAATAAACGATTGAACTTCTTTTACTAAGTCGTCTTGCACATATTCTGCTAATTTTTTATTCTTGGCGGTTGGATCTCCATGCTTACTTTGGGCCAAACTCTGTTTAATAAAGGTAGAAATCTCCGCGGCAATATTTGAAGTGGCCCTGGCCTTTGCTATTTCGCAAGCAGTTGAACGTGAGTTTTTAGCTTCCGTTTCGTACACATAATAGCGATATTTATCTTTATCATCTTCTTCATCCTCTAGCCAATCTTCATAATCCTCAACCCATTCCGGGATATCTTGATGAGAAGCATCTACTACTTTGTAATCTTTTTCTAAACTTCTAGAAGCACAACTTACAAATACAAAAACGGACAAAAGTACTGCAATTATTTTCATTCCTAACCTCCAGGTTCATTCAACATAAAAATTATAGGCCTTCTCTTGAAGAATGATAGTCTAAAAAGAAATTCCCACTAAAGTTCAACTAAATCAATGAATTTACAATAATTTAGCTAGGAAAATTATGACGCCTACCTAAATATTTAAGATTCACCTATGATTAAATTACAAGGAGAACACACCATGAAGTTAATTGCGATTCTTAGTATCTTACTGGTTAATACTGCTTTTTCCCGTTCTTATCATTGTGAGTATAACGACTCACAACAAGGAGAAATAGAAATTGATATTCGGGGCAAAAGGGCCCATGTGAGATTGATAAATAATAGGATTTATCAATATGATAATTGTGCCACAATAAGAGATGATTTTGGTCTTCTCATTGATTGTAAGTCAGGTCTATTGGATTTTATGGTTTTACTAAACTCTGCAAACCGTGCAACTCAAGGTGGGATTATGTCGAATACTCATGATTTATTTACTGATATCCACTGCTAGGTGGATTATCAGTACCACCTTTAGCTTTTAGTAGTACTTAAAAACAACTTCATTTTTACCGAGAAAACAAATGAGCTTCAGCGTCAATCCTGAATTAGTTGTAAAACGACCACTACGCCAATTCACATCTAAATCACTTGAGTTAATGCTTAACTCCCCAACTTCACTCAAGTGTGCTCTTCCACGCAAAATAGGAGTTAAATAACCAGTAATTGTATAGCTCTCACCATTTCTTGCCCTCATAAAAGCAAGATCCCCATGGTAGCCTCTATAGTTCTTGCTTGTATTCTCAGATTCAACTCGAACTAGTACATCATCATTATCAACTGAACTTGAAAGGACAACCTTAACCTTACTACTTGAATAACAAGATAAATGAACGCGACCTAAATCTTGACCTATCGCAATTTGTGAACCAACTAACATCATAACTATAACTAAGATCTTCATCGTACCTACTCCCCTAACTTCAAATTATACGAGAGAATATGCCCGATTAATCTTGATACTTCAACCTAAATATACTGAAAATATAGTAGTATTATTTTACAATTACTCTTTGTGAGCTAAACTTCAGACCATTAATAGAGTATGCTTGAAAAATAATTTTCATCTCATTTGCCCCTACTTCTGTCTTAAAGATCCCATAGTTGGCCACTCCATCAAAACCATTTACTCTAAGCTTATTGGGGCTGCGCTCAAGTGATCCCTTAAACATCTTGGTTTGCATCCCACTCACCGTAAATTCGTAGCTAGGGTAACCAAGATAGCTGGAAGGAATCTCCATCTCCTCTACTAAATGTCTATCTCCACTTAGAAAAACATATCTTTTATTTACTCGATTTAGCTCGGTAATAAAGCTTCTAAACATCTCGGGATGATTTCCCGCAAAAGATTCAAATTGATGATAGGCCCCAAAAAATTGTCCCCCTAGCACTAACCAGTTAAAGTCTTCTTTAAGGTTATCCATTAACCAGATTCGCTGTTTAGTACCTAAGTGCTTTCCATTTTTCTTATCCCTAGCATCTCTAAAGCTTCTATTATCTAAGAAATGAAAACTCATTTTACGTGAGATCAATTTAGAACTCACTCCTGGCCCTAATTGATAATTTTTAGATTCTTTACGCGGAAAAAACACCTCTAAAATTTCTTTGGATTCTTTTTTATACCGATAAGACTTATTTCCATCATTGGGCCCAAAATCGTGATCATCCCAAACTGCATAAGTAGGAATCAACTCTTTCATTCTATAAGGCCATAATACCATGGCATGA
>JBFKKF010000435.1:0-2562 GCA_041631355.1 Bacteriovoracaceae bacterium
AAATTATTGGAGCTTTTAGAGTTGGGTGAGTTTAATCAGGAGATAGAAAAGCTTAGTTCAATTGATACTGAAATTACGAATCTCAAAAAACATCTTTCTCAATTAATTTTTCTACCCACAGGTATAAGGGAAATTTTGGCCAAAGCATTTGGTCTAAAACTCTCGTTTGTAGATTTTAATTTCCCACTGTCTTTTAAAAGTAAAGACTTATCCAGATTTGAGACTTTTGCTGAGTATGCAGACAATTTTAAATTAGTTCAATTATTTAAAGTATTAACTGAGCTAGAAGCTAAGTATATTGATTATATGTATGCTAATAGATTAATAGATTTAACTTACACTGAAATTCAAAAGATGAGTATGGTTAGTGTGGATTTAAAAAATATTGATAATAAACATAAAAGAGCTTATCAATTGTTCCAAAGACTCATTGAAATCGATTCATAGGTAGTAAATGCAATTGCAAATTTTATCAGCAAATGAGGTAGAGAAAGAAAACTTACAAATTTGTAAAGAGATCTTCTTTGAAAACACTACAGTTAAAAATTTTAAAAACTCAGATGATAAAGAAAAGTTCTATTATAAGTACTTGGGATATTATCTCGATCAATATTTAGCTTATTCGAAACTTGCATTTTGGAATAGAGAACTTGTTGGTTATCTTATAGGTATGCCGGAGACGCTAGTTGATGAAAAGTTAATGACTTTTCACTCTTACTTAAAATCGTTTGAAGATGAGCTTTTAGAGTTTCCGGCCCACCTGCATATAAACCTAGTGTCATCGATGCAGGGCAAAGGAATCGGGGGGAAATTGATTGCAGAGTTTGAGGCCATATTAAAGCAGAAAAACATCTCTGGATTCCATATAATAACCAATCCTAATGCAGCTAATGTGATCTTTTATACTAAGCAGGGGCTTAGGAAGATATGTACTAAAGAAATCGAGGGACAAAGCTTGCTACTCATGGGAAAATATCCCTGATATCAAGTGCTTAGACCGGTAGTATATCGCTATTCTTCTTGACAGAAATGTTGGGATTCTCTAATGTTGATCCATGAGAAGAGAAAAATTATCACACAGCATTGTTTTTATTATCGTTTTGATGTTCTTTGGGGATTCCCAAGCATCTGAAAAGTTAAAAGGTTCAGTCGTTCCGGCCATGGAGCGGATCGATGACAAAATTACTTTTGAAGATGATCTTCATTTTGAATATATGCTACAGGCCATTTCAAGGCAGATGAAATATTTTAATTCGGTGAAGCTGGATGAAAAAATTCAATTTGGAAATAGAACCATCACAAGAAGGCACTTAAAGGATTCACTCATTGAGTTTAGAAAACTGGTGGTAGAGTCACTAAATTGCTTCCAAGTGGAATCTTCAAAAACATGTTATAAGAAACTTAATACTAGGCTCGATCAATTATTTGAGGTTTACCGACCTATTCCTCTTAAATGGGAGAGGGGATTTTCTGAAAATAAAACACTCTTTACCGCCTATTATTCTCCTGACCTCTACGGTAGTAGAGTTCAAACCCCGATTTATAAAAACCCAATTTATATGATGCCAAAAGATGATGACTTAAGGACATTGACTAGTGATGAAATTAATTTTCAAAATAAATTGGCAGGTAAGGGACTAGTGGTGGCCTACGTTAAAGAATCTCTTTATGATATTTGGCTTTTACACGTTGAAGGTGGGGGGAGAGTTCACTTTAAAGATAAACAAGGTAGCGACTCATTTATCTATTTGAGTTATGCGGGAACGAATCGTCAAAAGTTTAATATGCTTTATAAAACAATGGTTAAACTTGGTTTAAACCCCAAAGTTGCTGGTAGTCTTAAACATCAAAGAGAATTTTTTAACTCAAACCCCGAGCTACAAAGAGAAATTTTAGCAAGCTGTCCTAGTTATGTTTTTTTTAAAGAAACGAAGTCAGAACCTCTAGGAGTTTACAATATACCTTTGACCCAACAGCGCTCGATGGCTACAGATTATAGAAGGTTAAAGGAGTATGGATTAATTTCTTATGTGAAAACTAAAAAGCCAATTTTTACCAATAATAGAGTGGAAAAAATTGATTTTAGTCGCTTTTTTATCAATCAGGATACTGGGGGTGCAATCAAAGGTAATGCCAGAGCGGACTTATATTTTGGTTATGGTAAAAAAGCAGAGCTTTCGGCCAATTATATACACGGTTTAGGTGAACAGTATTTTTTAATTTTAAAATAAGGATATCTTTATGACAGCAGAAAATCATTTGAATTTACGAGGAATTGAGTTTATTGAATTTAGTAGTGAGGATCCAAAGTCTTTACATGAATTATTTCAAGCTTTTGGTTTTTCTCGTATTATGCGACATAAAGAGAAGAAAGTAGATCTATACAATCAAAATGGTATCAATTTTTTTCTAAATTATGAACCAGCTTCTTTTGGAACGGATTTCTATAAAAAACATGGTCCTTGTGTGAGCTCAATGGGATGGAAAGTTGATGATGCTAATTTTGCGTTATCTAAGGCGCTAGAGCGGGGAGCAACTCAATCAAATAAAGTTGACTTTGCT
>JBFKKF010000436.1:0-2549 GCA_041631355.1 Bacteriovoracaceae bacterium
AGTCTCAATCACTGCTACAAGGCGGTCCTGAAGTGTATTGAAGCATCTCTCTATTCTTCCTTTTGCCTCTGCTGAATGAGCATAAATAATATTAATATCAAATTTAGATATACACTCTTTCAAAGATGAGAATCCTTGCCTCTTAACCGCATCGAAATTATTTACCGGATCTTTTCCAAATATACCTGCTCTGTCAGTATAGAGAATTGAAAAAGCTCCATACTTTCTCAACACTTTTTTAATCACGCTCATACAAGCGAATGTAGTTTCTGTTGGAGAAAATTCACCATAAATAGGATCACTAGTTGCATCATCAATTATTAATACGAGACATGTTTTTCTTCTCCCAAACCATCGATGTGGACTACCATCTAGTTGAAGCATTATACCAAATTGATTCATTCTCTTGCGTCTGTGTTTTGGTTTAGAACGTCTTTTTTTGACTCTTTTTTTTAGTAAGTCATTACGCTTGCAAATATTCTTGAAGGTACTCAAGGGGATAATAAGCCCCTCATTAGCACTCATCTCTTCCCAGGCATGAGTCCGATTATAATTCTTATATTTATCCTTACATAAATTGATTATCTGCTATTCAATATCACTTGGAGTCTTATTCGTAGGTACTTTATTACAGTTGCCATGCTTGACGGATGTAGCGCCTTCATTTTGGAGCTTGGCAAGTTTACGGTAAATTGTAGACTCGCTTTTTCCAAGAATCATCATCGCCTGTTTAACGGATATTTTTGCTGAATTAACCTTATTAATTACATCAAGCACTATTTGTTCATCAGAATTCATATACAGCATCCCTTTTCTCCTTAAATAATGAATATTTAAAGAATTAAATGCTGCACCCCTGCTGTCAAAATCGCTTGGCCGTTAAACTTGCAAAGTCGCTGGTCCGGAACAATAATTTTTTAAAATGGCCAATTTAAGTGGCGATTATACTTTGGGATCTTTATCAAATAAGTTGATGTCCATTAATTGAAATGGCACTTTTGATATAATTTTCTAAGTTTTCAGGGCGAATTTGATTAATATCCATTTCAGGTTTTAAAAAAAGGAAGAACAAAGCCTCCTCTTCCCATTCGGTATATTTTTGAACGCTTAATTCTTGTTGTATTTGCACAAAGAATTCTTTGTGCTTTTCTTTTAATTTTGGAATCTCGATAGAGGCTGTTCTACACTTATCATTTCTTTTCTTAAACTTCATAATGATCCTTAAATTTATATTTACAGTTTTCAAAGGATTGAACTATGAGCCTACGTCGTTTTTATAAAAAAATCACCCCTGGATTTGAAGTTATTGATACAAAAGAGTGGCTTAAAAAAGGATATATCGAGATTTACTTAAAGCACGAAGATGATGCTCCTAAAAACTGCTGTAGATGCAAAGGAGAGCTTCATTCTGCAATTATAGGAAAGCACCGCTGTCGTGTCAGAGCAATGGATATTCACGGATTTAAAAGTTATTACATTTTCTGGAAGCACAAACATCACTGCCCAAGCTGTAAAAAAACTCGCTCTGAAGCAGTTAGCTTTATCTCCGAAGAAACACCTCATGTAACAGAAGAGTATGCTTGGTGGCTTGGAAGACTTTGTGAGATCACTCCTGTTAAAAACGCTGCTAAGTTTACAGGTAATGACCCTATGAGTATGTGGCGATTTGATTTGAAACGAATGAAACGTATGTTTCAACACTACAAGATACCTAAGGTTAGTCGAATTTGTGTAGATGAAGTCTATGCCAGAAAGAAAAAGCACTATGCGAAAGAATCACGAGATAATCGCTTTTTTACTGTCATTTGTGACCTAGATACTCGCAGAGTTGTTTGGGTGTCAGAGTCAAGGTCAAAGGAAGCTCTAGATGAGTTCTTTCATGCGATAGGTCCCGATCGTTGTAAAGACATTCAAGTGGTAGCAGCTGATCAATTTGATGGATATAAATTGAGTGTAAAAGAGAATTGTCCTACCGCTACCTTTGTTTGGGATCGCTTTCATATCATGCAGACATTTAATCAATATATAAACGATCAGAGAAAATGGCTCAATGAACACATGTGCAAGGGGGAATTAAAAAGACTCACTAGGAGCAAGTTTAAACAATTATTTACTAAACGCTCAGATCGAAGGACCAAAATAGAGAACAGGCATATTAACGATGTCATGAAGGATAATCACTACTTTGTATATCTAGAATTGATAAAGGAGGGTATGTACCAAATCTTCAACTCTAATAATGCAGAAGAAGCAAGAGAGAAGTTTGAAGAGATAGGAAAATGGATCAAGCAGGCGGGTGTATTTTTTGATCTAGATAAGTGGTGGAGAAGCTTTGATAAGGGATGGGATACATTTAAAAACTATTTTAAATACCCGATCAGCTCATCATTGTCAGAAGGCATAAATAACGTAATTAAGACTGTAAAGAAAAGAGCTTATGGTTTTAGAAACATGACCTATTTTAAGCTTAAAATCCTTCAAGTATGTGGTTTTTTAAACTCAAAATGGGTGCCTATCAATTTTCAATAACTTCAACTTAAATGATGTAG
>JBFKKF010000437.1:0-2519 GCA_041631355.1 Bacteriovoracaceae bacterium
AAAGACCTATAGTGACAATAACCTCAAGTTAACACCTGTAACAAGGTTTTCCGGCCCGTTTTCACTCGGAGCACAATCTCCGGGCATGGATATAACTAATAACGTTCAATTGAAGTATAACCAATTCTCACCTATCAAAATTCACCCACTGGTAAAGGAAGGAGAAATTCAATCCTTCAAACAATGTAGCCAAATAAAAGAACAAATCGATAACGTTGCAACCTTTAGGCTATATAGAGATGATGTTTCAGATGAATGCATGGATACATTTAAGAAAGCCGGATTTGAAATTTTTTCTGACCAACCTTCTTGGATAATCAAAGCTGATTTCACAAGGTTAGGAAGAGAGAGAGTAACCTTAGACAAGAGGCTGCAATTAATTTATCAGTTACAAGATAAGCTAAAATCAGATTTTTCAAAGGTTGGAAACATGCGGGCAACTGGTCTACGTGCCCCACACCTTTTCGGTTCACTTTCAGAGAATGAATTTGACGATTTTCTCACTAGCTTAGAACTAAAACCCGTAAAGCACCCCAAGGAAGCAAAATTAACTTTGCATGTCGTAACGATGGAGCAGTGGTCAAGATGGAAAAGCTACGAATGGTTGATAGAAAGTTTAAGTTCACAAGAAATAAGAGTAAAAGTGACAAACTTAACGCGAAAAGAATTCTTTAGCGAATTTTTAACAGGAGAGATTCATACAAAGTATGACCTAATCTTTTTCCCTTTAGGTGTAGGTGATAACGACCCTGATGGTACTTGGCGAATAGCAAACAAATATATCTACCCAAACTTTATAGAAGAGCAGGAGTTAGAGAAAGCTTTCTTAGCTAGTAATCTGAAGCAAAGAGCTGGATACTACAAAAGTTTTGCGAAAAAGCTCTTAGCTGAGGGAATGTATATCCCGTTAGTTATGAACTCCGATATCATTGGGATACATAAAAGCTTCACAATCAAAGAAGGCAAAGCTACTCGAAATGGACTTTCACTTTATGATCTTGAGTAAATGGTTTTATCCCACGGCCATTCGTTTCAAAGTTGCATTATTTTTATCCAGAAACAACTTTCAAACAACCAAGTTGAAAGATATTAAAATTAAAAAAAACAAGTCTAAGTTATTTGGCGACTTTGAGTTTTATATAGTTCAGTTAACGGTTGCACACGACAAAAGAGTATCTATCTATTCTGGAGTTGACTCCAACCTATCGTTTGCAACAGAAAAAGCCTTAAGTGAATTTTGCGAAGGCTACTATAAATTACAACATGACGACTCAATCGAATCAAATCGTTCAGGAATCGCCACTCATATTAGTTATCAGTTGGCTTGCTCTAAAGCATACTATGAACTAATTGAGAGAGACTCATTCATCATGCACTTTCTTGTTCCTAGTCTTGTGACCAAATTAATAGAAGAGATAGAAACACAGGCATTTCATGCAAGTACAGTTCAACTTCAAACTTGCGATAAAGCTATTTCTGTTTTTTGCACATTTCTTTACTCAAAAATTGAAAAAAATTACTATATTGGACTATCAGCTGGCCCTTCGGGGACTTCCAATGACCAATTAGTTCTCCATTCAAAAATGGAGGCTCACATGCTTCTCACGAGCTGGCTTCCTAACAAGTTTAAGTTTCAAGTTGAAAACAACCTCAAGACAACTCGCACTCTTTTAGATAATCACTATCGTGCAGGAGGTACTCCCCTAAACCTCAATGCTATTAGGGATATCCTCTACAAGAATAAAAAAACAATAGGCTTTAGTCTTGAAAAATCAAAGTTTCAAATTACTCATCAATATTCAAGCATAGGTAGAGAAACCGTTTTTGGTTCTCACCCAGATATCCTACGTCTCAGATTTGGGGATAAGTGGCTAAATAACAAACAGGAATATATAAATATTTTAAATTCAAGAGGACTAAGCTTAGAACATTGGAACGTTCATCCTCTACTTTAAACACATACTCTTGTATCTAAGCCACAGTCATATAGAGTGTTTTTGTTATTCTATTAACTCTGTAGAAGGCTAACTCACCTTAATAACGAAAAGCAAGTCACACTAAATCACAAATCTTTTCTCGGATACGATCATGAACTCTGTAAAGTACAGCTAATTCTTTAGAAAGCCACCTCTTCTTACCATATCTAAGCAGGCTAAAAGTATGGTCTAACTCGAAGCTTTCTCTAAAGTCATGGCCTTTGAGAAAGTCGATATAATCATTTGGGAACCTACGTTGTTCGGATTCCCTAATTATATAGTTAAGGTACTGCTTAGATGGATAAAGATCATGACTTGGATTATTTACTATGTAACACCAACACCCGACTTTCTCTCCTGTTTCATCGATAATCACATTTAGTTTCTCGCGACGATATGCCCCAAAACCACACCACTCCATCGCATCAAGAAGCTTTAGTGCCCAAAAGTCTAATTTATAGACAACACCCCATACCGTTTTACCGGTTTCAGGGTGAACACCGGCGTAGCCCTTTCCCTTGTACTCGTTACTTAAGGAAAATT
>JBFKKF010000438.1:0-2507 GCA_041631355.1 Bacteriovoracaceae bacterium
ACGTGTTATGTGTGCTAGGTTTATTTGGATTTGTTCCCACAAGTTTTTCCTATGAGATTCAAGACATTTTTCATACTTCTAAAAAGGATCTCGATCAAAACGAGCTAAGTTCTTCCCATTTTGAAATTACTGAAGATGAAATTTCCAAGCAAGATCTTCCTAGAGCGGTTGATATTTTAAAACAGGTTCCAGGGATTGATTATAGTCAGACGGGAATTACTGGGGGGGAGTCCTCGGTGTTTATTCGTGGGTTAGAGGGAAAGCATACGCTGATTCTTATCGACGGAGTTAAAGTTTATGATCCAGCTAATCCTAATAAAACCTTAAATCTCAGTATTCTAAATAGTCTTGATATTGAAAAGGTAGAAGTGTTAAAAGGGCCTCAAAGTGTCCTCTATGGAAGTAATGCTATTGGCGGTGTTATAAATTTTATTACGAAAAAATCTGTAGGGAAAAATACGTTATTACTTGAGGGAGGCTATTCTCAACAAGGCCAAGTTCAAAATAGCTTTACTGGTGAAAACTCTACTTTATATCTTGCAGGTAACTATCAAGAAAGTCGCTACCTGAGTGAAGTTAATAGCGGGGATGAAGTTGATAAACAAGTCGCAAATGGATTTACATTAGGCCATATTTACGAGTCAGGACGAACAGAGTTTGATTCCAGTATTAAGTATTCCAGGTCTTTTTCAGAGACAGATGGAAATCGTGTTGATGATGATAGCGCCTATGCGTTTGATGAGTATCTTTTTATTAAGGAGTCGATCAACCATAAGTGGAGTGAGAAAGTAGATATTGATTTGGATATCAGCCTTCACAAGGTGGACCGTGGTTCGAAGTATTATGACTCATTTACTTTAGATGATTATAAATTAGACGAGTATAGCTCCTTTGTTTACGAGCAAGAGTGGAGAGTGACATCTCAACAAGATAAGGGAACTCTAGTTTATGGCCTAGACAGTATTAGAGAAATTGTAAGTAATGACCCGAGCTTAACAGTTGAGCGGGAGAATAATATTTTTGATCTTTATTTTGATCATTCAAAAAGGTTTACGGAGAGCTTTACTTATAATTATGGTGTGAGAAATACTAGCAATAATCGCTATGGAAATCACCTGGTCTATAATATTGGAGCTGTTAAAAACTTCAAACAAAGTTCTCTTCGCACAAGTTTGGGAACCGGGTTTAAAACTCCCACTATTTCCCAACTCTATGATCCTCAATACGGCAACAGAGGTCTAGCTCCTGAAAAATCAAAAACTTTTGAGCTTGGCCATACTTACGAATACACCCATGGACTTAGATTTGAGAGTAGTTATTTTTATACCGAAGTGGAAGATTTAATAGGATTTGACTCTAATAGTGAATACGCTAATATTGACTCTGGGATTTATCAAGGGATTGAGCTTGGAGGGGATTATTCTCATTCCAACTGGTCATTGGGCTCATATCTCACCTTACTCAATATCAAGCAGTCCAATGGAAAAGAGGCCACGAGAAGACCTAATTATTCGCTACTAACAAACTTTAATTACCACTTCAATGAACATAAGAAGTTCAATATTACTTGGAATTGGAAGGGGCGACGGTTTGATATTGATCAAAAGGTAATGGCCTCTTACAGTGTTGTGGATTTTAACTATCATTACAATATGGCCAATTACCAATTAGGTATATCTATTAAAAATCTTTTTGACGAGAAGTACGAAATTGCTAGAGATTACTCTACTTTGGACAGAAGTTTTAAGCTTAGTTTAACTTATCGGTATTAATGATTATGATCGTCTATTTCAGAGACAATTGATTGTTCGTAATCTTCTTTTTCATCTCTTGTTATTCCTATGCTATCACATAGGGTGTCTGTAACAGTTGGGATATGAACTGAGATATCTAGTCCCATTTCTTCTAATTCAGTGGCCTTATGATGGGCACGTTCTGACTCCTCAAAGCAGTAGGAGTAGAGTACCTCATTAGTACTATTGTCTATGATTTTTATTTGTCCAGTCGACATTGCCCCGCCAATTATGTTAAAAACATCTGGATCATAGCTAAGAAATATCATCTTATAAAGGGGATTAAGGCCTAAAATGGAAGAAAAAGCTCTAAAACAAATATTTGTACGCAGTTCAATAAAATTTGTTGGGCAGGCCATCAAAGCTCATGCTGAAAAATTAGGGATTGATGTCTATATATTGGATGAAAACCGAGATTTTGCCTATTTATTAGCTGATTTAGCACCGCAAGTAGTAGTGGCCTATTATAAAGATATCCAGGAGGATATTGAAGATTTTTTAGGTGAGTTTTCAAAAGGTTCTCATATTTTAAAAGTGCTAGTTTTGCCAACGGGTTTGAAAGAAAGTGAGTTGGCCCCTATCTATGAAGCATTTCCCGTTAAGTTTAATGAACCAATCAGCCCAAATGTCTTTCTTGAAGAACTAGCAAGAGAGCTTGAATCTTATTCTAAAAAACATTAAAATGAATCTGTGAATAAAGACAAACTTTTTACC
>JBFKKF010000439.1:0-2506 GCA_041631355.1 Bacteriovoracaceae bacterium
AAAAGAAAATTAACATAAAATTGACAATTACTAGAGCATTTCTGTTAAATTCTAGCTATGCGCCTAGAAGTTTCTTTATTCATATTTGCACTTGCCCTGGCCTTTGTATCAGGTAATATAAGCTATTTCATTCATAATGAAGAGCAAATTAATCTTAAGGATATTGAAGAGATAAAAAAGCTTCATTATGAATTACAACGAGAATACTCACCCTATATTAGAATTGATTTAAATTCTATCTACCCCAATAAGAACTTTTATGAGCTGTTAATAGATAATAAACTTATTGAAAATGACCGCCCCTTTCAATTAGATTCAAGTGAGTGTTTGAGATCAAAAGTTGAACAACTCAGCTCCGAATATGTTAATAAGGAAACCTTATGGCTTGCCTATTTATGTAATCAAGTCAGAACACTTCCTGAAGATTTTTTCATTTCTCCACCCTATATTCATTCAAGCGGACTAAGCTACGCTTATATGCAATATAAATTACTAACTAGTAATCTTAAACGAAATACATGGCTAGGAAGTAAGTCTAAATACATGCATATTAACGAGTTAAAGAGTTTAAATGTAAAACTTGAACGTGAACAATACTTTCTTGGTCAATTAGATAGAAATATTCTAAAGGACATTGTAGAGCAAAAAAAAGTTATTTATTCTCCCCCGTACTACTTTATCAATACCGGAAACTTCAAGTACTACATCATAGAGTCCGTAAGAGCTGAAAGGTTTTTCAAACGAGCGAAATATAAAATGGGGGCCCCTAATAAGCGGTGTGACTTTCTACTAGGAAATGCCTGTTGGGAAAAAACCAATAATGGTCTTAAAGGTTTTGTAACCCAGTCTGCATTTTTTGTATTTTTCTTTACCATTATAATTCTAGGTATTACAGCAAACGGTCTTTTTACAAGATTTAAAAGAAGAAAATTCGAAGAAGAAAGGAAAAAACACGCACTAAGAGTTCTCACTCACGAACTAAGAACCCCAATATCATCGCTACTTTTAATGATCGATCAGTTACATAATAAAGCAGATCATTATGATAACGAAATCGGTGGAGATATTGTTAAACTTGAAGGCCAGGTTTATCGCCTAAAACATCTAGCTGAAAAAAGCTTAAGTTATCTACAAACCAACACTGATGAATTAATTAATTTAAAAAAAGAATTGATTACATCAATATCAGACTTTCTCCATGAGATTAGAGATGAATACGACAACCTAGAGATTAAGTTACAGATTGAAAGTGACTTTTCAGTAAAAACAGATCCTTACTGGCTCAAAATCATTATTTCTAACCTTATCGAAAATGCAAAACGCTACGGTAAAACACCAATAACTATAACTGCATCTAACGAAAATGGCTTTAAATTAGAAGTTAAAGACCAAGGACATATCCCTTATATTAATATGAAAGACTTACTAAGAGATAAACACAATAATAGTAAGGGGCTTGGACTTGGTATGATCATTGTTCAAAGGACTATCAAAGAGATGGGTGGCAGTATCAAGCTAGAAACGAACCCTACCCGTTTTATAATACAATTTAAACAGGAAGAAATATGAAAAAAATTTTACTCATTGAAGATGATTCGAGCCTTGGTCCGACTTTAAGTAAGACCTTAGAACAGGAAGGCTACCAAGTAGAATTGGCCACAAACTTAGCAAAAGCACGAGAGCACCAATATCAAACATATGATCTCATTTTACTCGACTGGATGCTACCTGATGAGCAAGGTGTTGACCTACTAAGAGAAATAAAATCACAAGCGCCAGTAATCATGTTAACCGCAAGAACAGATTTAATTGACAAAGTGCTAGGTCTTGAAAGTGGTGCCAATGATTATATTACCAAGCCATTTGAGCCTAGAGAATTAATCGCACGTATTAGGGTTCAACTTAGAAACACGAAGGGTCATCCCCATAAGGATAGCGAAGGTGAAATATTAGAAATTGGACAAATCAAGTTCAACCTTATTGAGCATAAACTCTTCTACCAAGGACATGAAGTTAGCATGACTAAAATGGAGTTTAACATGCTCTATTTATTAGCAAAGAATCCTAATCGAGTTTATTCCAGAGAGAAACTACTGGACGAAGTTTGGGGCTATGAGAACTATCCAACCACGAGAACTGTGGACACTCACGTACTTCAAATAAGACAGAAAATATCTAATGAAGTTATTGAAACAGTTAGAGGTGTGGGATATCGCTTCAATCCAAACCATACCTAAGCTTAGTAATTTACATAAAATTTACAAATTAATGACACCTATTCATCACTGGATTGGCAATATAATATTACACACCCTGCGATTGATATCAACTTTTCTCTTTGTGGTCGTCTTTAAATAAGGGGACCACAGGAGATCATTTAAGATTTTTATTCAAAATATAGGCCAAACGAACACCTGCTTGAAGCAGTCTTTTGTTTAGAAACTTAATATGCTGAAAATTATAATCATATTCCCAGTACTTTTTAACCTTATAGTTATATGCGTTT
>JBFKKF010000440.1:0-2506 GCA_041631355.1 Bacteriovoracaceae bacterium
CCAAGATAGAGAATTTCATCACCGTTAATTCCAAAATCCTCCTGGAGCTTGGTTGCATAACCACCTTGATAAATACCTGGTTCAACTTTTTTATCATAATTTTCCATCATGCCGGTTTTTGGATCTACTTTTAAAAATGCAGTTTTATCAGTAAAAAAACGGGGCTTAGCCGCAAGGGTCACGGTTAATTCAAATAGCTCGCTCCAATGTTTATGTTCTTTCAAAAAAGGCGTGATTGTATAATCTAATAGAGCCTTAGTGTAGCTATAATCAGAGTTTGTTACTACCCAAAGCTTTTTGCCATAGGTTTTTAATCTTTCTAAGGTGTCTACGATTTCCTCATCTTTAATGATGTAGTGATCAAGATTTTTTTTGACAGTATTTTTCAA
The DNA here is from genome assembly GCA_041631355.1 of Bacteriovoracaceae bacterium. Taxonomy (GTDB): domain Bacteria; phylum Bdellovibrionota; class Bacteriovoracia; order Bacteriovoracales; family Bacteriovoracaceae. The sequence goes on from JBFKKF010000440.1 coordinate 390, forward strand.
GGTACCATCTCTATGGGCAATATCAACTGCATACGTCACATCATCGGCGATAGTCGCATATTCTGGTAGATTTAACTCTGGCCTATCGTCTTTAAGGTCTACCAGGTGAGAAAATAATATTGTGTGGGCAATAGAGAAGTGAGTGTCTATACTCATATACTGTGGTTCACTTAAATCTACTGAAGAACCCATATACACTTTCTTTTGTTGTTTATAGCTCAGCTCTTTTGTTCCGTGGTATGTATTTTTGATTTTGTTATATAAACTAACTTTTAAAATATTACCGTTAATTTTATCGACGACAAGGCCTCTGGTAGCTCTTCCAAAATCAAATTCGAACTTACTGATCTCTTCAGGATAGCCTTTATCCTTTATCAGCTTTTTTACTGATTCGTTAAATGTTAACTCTTCGAATTTATCACTGTGGTATCTGACAAGTGTGTGATCCATATCAAAACCGATAACTTTGATATATTTCATATTTAAGACTCTGTTAACATATATACTCATTCCTAAGACTCCTTGCAGCATTTTGAGCTAAGTTCAACTGATCTCTTTATACTTATAAATTGCTGCTTCGCCTACCATAAAAAAGTTACAATGCTGTTAAATATTAGCAGACATTAAATTTTGCGGCTCCTAAGCTGATGTCTCAGAGGAAGAGAGGAGAGACAATGTTTTTAAAATCAATTTTAGTATTTATTGCACTGAGTGCATCCGTTATTGTTAATGCAAGTTTAGAAGAAACAAATTCACAAGATGACAAGATCGTTTACGGGGAAGACAACCGTATAGAAACCTATCAAGCAACTATTGCTCAACAAAAAATCGCTGCATCCACTGCAGGTTTAATCGATAGTATCAAGTTATTATCTGTTGGTGATCATTATATGTTACCTCCAGCTACCCTTGAGCAGGAAATGAGAATATGTGCTGATGAAAGATTTTCCCAACAACCATCAGCGGTAATTTGTTCTGGTTTTTTAGTTGGACCAGACCTCCTTGTTACGGCCGGACATTGTATTAAAAATCAAAGTGATTGTTCATCTAGATCTTGGGTGTTTGATTATAAAGTTAATGAATTAACCAAAAGGGCTGAAGTAGTTATTCCAAAAACTAATGTTTATCATTGCAAAGAAGTATTGGATGCTAAGTTAGAAGGAAGAGGAAATAATAAAAGAGATTTTGCTCTAGTAAGACTAGATAGAATTGTTAAGGGACGCAGTCCGCTCAAATATAGAACTAGTGGTAAAATTCAGAATAAAGCAAAAATTCTTGTTATTGGTCATCCATCAGGACTTCCTCAAAAAGTCACACCAGGAGCACGTGTTTTTGATAATTCACCATCAAGTTATTTTGTAACCAATTTAGATACCTTTGGTGGAAATTCTGGCTCAGCGGTATTTGATGCTAAAACTTTAAGCGTTGAAGGGATATTAGTTAGAGGGGCCAAGGATTATGTGGTTGATGAAGAAAATCAATGTTACCGAGTCAATTATGAAGATGAGGATATAACTGGTAATAAACGTCTGGGTGAGTCTGTTTCGCGTATCACTGATATAGCAACCCTAAGTTTATTTGATAAGTTAATCACTGCAGTTAAGGACAATAAATTACATGCCTTTAAAAAGTATGCAAAAGCAGTGAATCTTTCTATGACAACGAATAATCTTGATAATGTTCTTCATATCGCAGCTAAATATGGTGCCAAAAGAGTTTCAAAGTATCTCATTGATTCTAAATACCCACTAAATAAACAAAATGCTAATGGAGAAACAGCACTTCATTTAGCTGTTGCTAGAGGAGATTTTCATACTGTAAAAAGACTTCTAAAAGCTGGAGCGGATGCTGGACTAGTGGATAAGTCAGGGCTTACTCCAGAAAAAAGAACTGCATTTTATGACATCAGAATTAAATTACTATTTAGATACATACGATAAGCATAGACGTAACAAAAGATAAACATGGTCTTTTGCATTACGATCACCGTCACATAAGAAGGGGAGCAGAATCAGCTCCCTTTTTTATTCTCTAAGTGCCCTTTATTTTCTTGATTAATGAGTCACAAAAATATAATATATTTAGAGTCTTTAGGGCCCTTAGCTCAGCTGGGAGAG
>JBFKKF010000441.1:0-2495 GCA_041631355.1 Bacteriovoracaceae bacterium
TCCTAATTCTACTATCTAGTTCTTGTGCACAATTGAAAAAATCTCCACCAAAAGATGATCTTGGGCCCGTTATTGATCTGGCAGTGACTAGTTATATTAGGGGTTGTGTTGATGGAATGAATGCAGTGAAAAAGAAAAGAACCTACGGTAAAAGACTAGATCAGTGTAAAGAGATGGGTAAGATTCATAGAAAAGATATAGAAAAGCCGCTCTTAGAGCGGCCTTCAAAATAGCTTATTGTAAATACGGATTGATCATTTGATCTTTGATATTTTTTGCCATCACATAGTTTCCTTGCATTTCAAAATGGGCAACCAAGGCACCTTCCATTAATTTTTGCTCCACATAGTATGACTCAATAAATTTCTCAACTTGAGACTTCAGCCAATTTGGAAGCGTAAGAAAACCTAAACCAACTTGTCCTAAATTCAAAAGAGTTCTAAATCTTTTAACTTTATTTGGACGGTCATAATTATAAGCAGTGGCCATTTTAGAAGAAAATGTGTGTTTTCTGTGAATCAAGTTTTTAACCACTTTCTCACCTTTTTCTACCGCATTAAAAAAAGCAAAATTAATTCTATTACCCACTTCATCTAGTGTTCCTTGCTCTCTTCTTAGTCTATTATTAGCACCACGAACCATTTGATAGAATTTATTAAGACCATAGCGCTCCCAATTATTGGCCGCTGATCTAGATTCAGGAATATTGATTAGGGCGATTTTAGCTTCATAGATAGAAGAAAATACCTTATCTGCTTCTTTCTTAGTTAATCCTAATTTAATTTCATTAACATTCTGAAGGTAGTGAAGAAGCATATTTTGGTGAAATTCACGTTGCTCAAGTACTAAATCGTGAACCTTAACCATAATAAAAGACACTAGATTAAGTACTGGTACTGTATCAAATCTGGACTTAGCAAAATTAATCGCTCTCTCTACCACTTGATAAGTAATATTTTGCTTAAAAAAGTACTTAGGATCTTCTGTACTAGCAATAACGGAGATATCAAATAACATCAAAGCTTTTTTAAGTTCATCTTTGAATTTTTTTAGAACTCCCTTCTTCTTAATTGATGAAAATAAATTTTCAACATTAATATTTTTTAAGTTATAAAGAGAGTCTCTAATGGCCAAAATATTCTCTTGAGACTCAGGACTTTTATCTGAGCTTTGCTCAAGCTCATAAAGAAAATCTTCTATGTCAGAGGATTTATTTTGCAGCCTTTTAATTTCTGCTTTGATATCAGAAAAAACCCTTTCTATATAAGGATTGAGGCTAAACTTACCAACTCTATTCATGCGAATATAAGCTACTTCACCACTATCGTTTTTAACTAGGCTAAAACGTTTATTGAAAGCATCTAGATGGGTGTTTGCGTGGACGTTAACCACAAAGAGGACTGCAAGCATCATGCCGAGAGATTTAATCATACGAAACTCCTTTTCATATTAAGTAGTTCTATTTTAGAAGAAATCTAAAAATAAACCAGTCTTACAGCTTAAATGTAAGTTTTTGTTCGATAAAACCAGGCGAGTAAAACAATCAAGATAAATAAAAAGACCCCTCGTTAGATAAGGGGCCATATAAGCAATATTAATTTATTAACTATGCTGAAGCTTGTACTTGATCAGTTCTTAAATCTTTACGAAGAATTTTTCCAACATTACTTTTAGGAAGCTCATCTCTAAACTCTACTTCCTTTGGTACTTTATATCCTGTAAGAACTGTTCTACAGAAATCAATAACATCTTTTTCAGTAAGCTCTCTATTCTTTGTCACCACAAATATCTTAACTTTCTCACCGGATTTTTCACAAGGAACACCAATCGCAGCGACCTCTACTATATCAGGATGTGTAACGACAGCGTCTTCGATCTCATTAGGATAGACATTAAAGCCTGAAACCAAAATCATATCTTTTTTTCTATCTACAATTTTAAAATAGCCCTTCTCATCCATATTCCCAATATCACCAGTTTTAAAATATCCATCTTGGGTCATCACTTTTTGAGTTTCCTCCGGACGATTCCAATATTCACGCATAACTTGAGGTCCTTTAATACAAATTTCACCATCCTCACCCTGAGCAAGATCATTGCCATCATCATCAATAATCTTCATAAGAGTAGAAGGAATAGGAACTCCAATTTTTCCATTAAATTCCATATTTGTTAATGGATTGATACATGCGGCAGGAGAAGTTTCAGTTAGGCCATAAGCTTCAATAAGCGGTTTTTTAGTCACCTCTTTCCACTTATCTGCAACAGCACGCTGTACCGCCATTCCTCCTCCAATAGTTAGTTTTAGACTTGAAAAATCTAAGTTTTTAAATTCTTCATTATTTAAAAGAGCGTTGAAAAGAGTATTAACTCCTGTAAATGCAGTAAATTTCCATTTTGATAGCTCTTTAACAAAACCAGGGATATCTCTTGGGTTAGTAATAAGAATATTTCTTGCCCCAATGGAGCTAAAAACAAAGCAGTTAGCTGTTAGA
>JBFKKF010000442.1:0-2494 GCA_041631355.1 Bacteriovoracaceae bacterium
ACCGTTTCATCTTCTTTTTTAAACTCATACTTTGAGTAGTCTTTAACTTCAACTTCAGGGAAGATCTCAATTGTGGCTTCAAAACTCACTTTACTTTCTTCATACTTTGTATTGCCAAAATTAGGGTAACCAATTGCACGTAGATCCTCTTCTTGAACTGCTTTGTAAAACTCTTCTGAAACAAATCTATATAAAGCATCATTTTCAACTTGAGCACCATACACTTGCTTAACAAAACTCAACGGTGCCTTACCCTTTCTAAAACCTTTTAAATTTGCTGACTTTTGCTTTTCTTTTAAAGCTTTCTCAATTTGAGTAGTCAGGTCAACATTTTCAAAATTAAATAATAGTTTTTTAGTACATCCATTAACATTTTCAATAGAATATGACATTTTAGACACCTTTTTGCGTTGCAATATTGTATAATTTATTTCGCCTGAAAATAACTTTATAGGCCTGATATGTCAAAGAGATATTAATTAGTACTGTACAGAATACTTGTAGAGTCCGTGTGCTGGCGCCACAGGAGCAATGTGCTCAAAACCCTCAGACTGAAGACTCTTTTGTATATCATCAGGTTCGATTTTGCCTCGCCCAACATCCCAGATGGCCCCTACCATTAGCCTCACCATTTGCTTTAAAAAACCATCTCCCACAATACGGATATAATAATGAGATGGTAAAATACCATGAAAATCAATTTCTGCTTTTAATAACTCACATTCAAACACAGTCCTTATGGTTGACTTAGGCTCACTTCCCACACAGCAAAAATTTTGAAAATTATGGGTTCCAATAAATAAACGACATGCTTTGTGCATTTTATCAAAATCTAAACTATAAGAAATATTTGAGATATAATTTTTCTGAAAAGGAGTTGGAATCTCCAAATTAGTAAATAGATACCGGTATTCCCGACTCTTGGCATCATTTGTTGGTCTAAAACCATCACTAACTCTCACACAATCTAGCACTCTAATGTCCTGGGGCAAGTTTGAGTTCAATGCCCTAGTTAAAGCGGATGATTCAATCTCAAAAGGCGGAGTTAAGACAACATAATGACATAAAGAGTGCACACCAGTATCAGTTCGGCCTGAGCCAATGGTCTTTACTTGAGTTTTGAAAATTTGAGCCAACGCCAACTCAACTTTATCTTGAACTGTGGGGAGATTTTGATTTTGCTTTTGCCAGCCATAATAATTATGTCCGTCAAAGCTGATTTTTAATTTCAGTTTCCCCATGCTCTTCCTGGTCCCAGTCAAAAATTCCTTCGAACTGCTTTTTGTGAAATAATAAATAGATTAGCGAAGATAGAACGTATAAATTAATAATGACAAAGATCATTAATTCTTCATAAATAAATAATGAGGAAGATACCAATAATAGAAAAAACAAAACTTTCTTTCTATTTCTTTTTACCCAATCAGACTGCTTAAATGATGGAAAAGGTATATTCGAAATCATCAGAGCAGAAAAAAATAAAATATATGGTATAGCAATATAACGATTATGTAAGTATTGAGGAAATTCACTACTAACTAATATAAATCCAATCAGCGAAGCTGCGGCTCCAGGAATAGGTAAACCTTGAAAAAAGTCACTTTTTACTCTATCGATATTGGCGTTAAATCGCGCAAGCCTCAAGGCTCCACAAAGAAGAAATAAAAATGCGACAATCATTCCTACCCTACCAAGATTAAGTAAGAATTTATTATAAAAAATAATACTCGGTGCAATTCCGAAGGATATTAAATCACTCAAAGAATCAAACTGTTCGCCAAAATGAGACTGGGTCCCGGTTAATCTAGCAACCCGGCCGTCAACAGAATCAAAAATGGCACCCAATATGATCAGCATGCAAGCTTTATAAAAGTCCTGTTGAATCGAAAATAGTATGGCCACAAAACCACATGCTATATTCAAAGCAGTAAATGAGTTTGGAAGAAAAAATGCCAATTTATCTATCTTCTTTGTATTCATACTTTATTTCCTTCACTTGCAAGTAAGGTCTGTGTAGACTGCACTATATCACCTGTCTTTACTAATATCTTTGCCTGAGGGGAAACTTCAATAACAACTTTTCCACCGTAAGGCAAATACCCCAACAAAGCCCCAAGTTTGGCCTTATCTCCCCCATTTATAAATAAATTTACCCTTTTAATCAAAGAAAGTCCTGAGATTTGACAGCTCACTGTATGAGAATCTGAAGAGCGAAGCTTTAACTTGTGCTTAATCCTTTGAACTTTAAACACTCCCCAAAACTCATGTGGAGATGATAATTCGATATGACTTAAAATATCTCCCTTAAAAGGCATGTACAGTCCGAAACCACTAAATAAGCCTACCCTTATTTCAATAATTTTTTTATCTTCTGTGTTATCTAAATTGGTTACTACTCCTGAGATAGGAGAAACAATTAATGACTTATCAATCGCCTGTAGTGTTGTAAGATCAATTTGTTTACGATGAAAAAGGGCCATGTAAGCACAAATCA
>JBFKKF010000443.1:0-2492 GCA_041631355.1 Bacteriovoracaceae bacterium
AAAAAAACAATTAAAAGCTGTTGTTCTTACCTTCAACCCACATCCGTATTTATTCATTAATGGAAATGTGCCTTACCTAATCACGAATAATGATGCTAAAAATGATTTAATTAAACTTCTCGGTATAGATTTAATTGTCGAAATGAACTTTGATGCAAGTATACGAGACTTATCTGCAGAGGAGTTTTTGAAAAAGTTTCTAGGTAAGCAAGATAAATTACAATTAATTTATCTTGGCCATGACTTTAAGTTAGGTAAGGGAAAGTGCGACGCACGAGAGTTGATTAGAAAGATTTTTTCAAATTCAGCAATAGAAATATATGAACATCCTGCCCGCAAAATTGATAACGAAGTAGTATCTTCTACAAGCGTAAGGGAAAATATTGAAACTGGAAATATAACAACGGCCAATAATTTACTAAATAGAAATTTTAGATTGGAGGGGAGAGTTGTTGCTGGTAAAGGAGTTGGTGGAAAGCATTTGTTTAAAACAGCGAATTTAATGCCTAATAAGTCTAGTGTATTGCCAGGAACAGGAGTTTATATCACTAAAGTATTTATCAATAATAGAAAATACGATTCAATAACAAATGTAGGTTTTAACCCTTCTATTGCAGCTGAAAACCCACTTAGTATAGAAACACATTTATTTCACTTTGATGACGATATATATAAAGAAAATATTTCGGTGGAGTTTCTAACTAAAATTCGAGATGAAAAAAAATACGAAACACTAGAGGAGTTGAAAGTTCAAATCGAAAAAGATATAGAGCAAGCTAAACTCTATTTTAGAGATCATAGTAATGTCAAATTAGCTTTAATTGGTAAAGATATTCAACATTCGCAATCACAGAGAGTTTATGAAAAATTATTAAAAAAGTTTATCAGTTATGATCTAATCGATATTCACGACGAGAAAAGTCTACCTTCCCTTAGTGATTTGAAAGCAAAGTATGTAGGTGTGAGTATTACTGCACCATACAAACAATCATACCTAGACGTGGTAGAGGTGAAGAATAAAGAACTAGATAGTATCAATACTCTAGTATGGCAAGAGCATAAGGTAGTTGGTTATAATACAGACTATCTTGCTATAAACGAGATCCTACAAAAATATATTTCCGATGAAGATATATCAAAAGTTATTCTCCTTGGTGACGGATCTATGTCAAAAATCTGTAGCAACTTATTACGTGAGTCGGGGGTATCTTTCGTGGTATTATCTAGAAGGCAAAGCAATCTTGACCATGTTGATAAGGGAATTATAGAAAAACCATATAATACCTTAGTGATCAATACGTGTTTACGAGATTATACATTTTCATTACCACGATATTTGCATATTCACTTTTGGGACCTTAATTATAATCTGGATAAACATTCTCAATTATTCTTAGGTACTTCTGTTAAATATCGCGATGGTCTAGGTATGTTAGAGCTTCAAGCAAAATATGCCTTATGCTATTGGAATTTAAAAACTTTCTAAATAGCTACTTCGAAATTACGATGAGTTGGCCATAGGAGATATTTTTACTTATGGTTAGAGAGGACTTCATCAAACTTCTTACAGAAAATGGGATGGCGACTTTAAAAGAAGTTAGGCGTCTTAGTATGAGTAAAGATGAAGACGAAATATCTGAATTTGAACTATTAAATATACCTCACTTTGATGAGAATAGATTTGCAAAGTTAATTGCCGAAAAATACAAAATTACATTTATTGATTTAAAAAATGCTAAAGTCTCAAAAGATACAATAAAAAGATTGAGAAAGAAAAGTGTAGTTAGGTATAGGGCGATTCCGATTCAGGTAACCCAAGCCAAAGCTACCCTGGCCATATTTGATCCCACGGTTATTGGTATTGCGGCAAAAACTCTAGGACAAGAACTTAAAAGACCGGTCGAATTTATTCTAACAAATATTTCTTCTTGGATGAAACTTTATAGTAAAGTAGAGGACTCTGTAGAGGAATTAATAAATACAATTGTTGAAATCAAGCCTAGTGATGAAGCTGAACAAGATTTAAAAGCCGAGGATATAGGCCAAGATGTTGTGACATTTGTGAATAGAATACTGGCAGAAGCTTTTGTGAAAAAAGTATCTGATATTCATATTGAACCCTATGAAAAGATATTTAGAATAAGGTTTCGTATTGACGGAACATTAATGCAAGTTGCTCAACCACCTAAGACTTTAATGTTACCAGTAATTTCAAGACTAAAGATTATGGCGCAGATGGATATTTCCGAAAAGAGAAAACCTCAGGATGGTAGAATAAAACTTAGTATTGGTGGTAAGGCAATCGATTATAGGGTCTCTTCACTACCGACTCTATTTGGTGAGAAGATTGTATTGCGATTATTAGATCAATCAAACTTACAGTTGGATATGACCAAACTTGGATTCGAACCCAAGCAGATTGAAGTGTTTAAGCATGGAATTTATCAACCTTATGGAATGGTACTGGTAACAGGTCCAACGGGTTCTGGTAA
>JBFKKF010000444.1:0-2479 GCA_041631355.1 Bacteriovoracaceae bacterium
AAAAGTGTATTGTAAGGCACGCAATATTCCCACTGAAGATATCAAAGTCACCCAAGATAATATTGTCGATCCTGAAAATAGGTACAAGCAAACATTTAATATCCAAGTTGAGCTTCCTGAGAGTATTGATAAAAAAGATCGCGAAGGGATAATTAGATCCATTGACCGCTGCACTGTCAAAAGAACAATTCAAGAATCACCTGATTTTGTTATCACGGCCAAAGACATTTTAGGAAAGGATCAGGACTTTAGTTTTGATGACTTCGTTAATAAAGATAGTAAAACGATCATTCTTGGAAAAGATGCAAGTCTTGAAGAAACAATTCTCAACATGACTAAAATTCTCACCGACTTAGGGATAAAAATTGAAATCTCTTCCTGGCGAAATCCAGTCCCAAATGTGTGGTCCGTTCATATCCGAGATGCTGACTCTCCCATGTGTTACACCAACGGAAAGGGTGCAAGTAAAAATGCCGCCCTATGTTCAGCTCTTGGTGAGTACTTAGAAAGATTGAGTACCAATTATTTTTATGCTGATTACTATCTGGGAGAAAGTTTGGCCGCAGACAACTTTGTTCACTACCCCAATGAAAAATGGTTCCCAATTGATGATTCAGGACAGTTACCCACCGGTCTAATGGATAAATACCTTAGAGACATTTACCATCTAGATGGAGAGCTTCAGGCGCATCACCTTATTGACACAAATTCAGGAAACTATGATAAGGGTATCTGCGCTCTTCCATTCCAGCGCCAATCAGATCAAGAAACCGTTTATATACCGGTAAACCTAATTGGAAACTTATTTGTAAGCAATGGTATGAGTGCTGGAAATTCAAAGTACGAAGCAAGGGTTCAGTGTCTTTCAGAGATCTTTGAAAGAGCAGTTAAAAATCAAATTATTAAAGATGAAATTAGCCTACCTGATGTTCCCCGAGGAATCCTACAGCAATATCCTAAAGTTATGGACGGAATAAAAGCGTTGGAAGAGAAAGGATATCCAGTTCTTATTAAGGATGCTTCTTTAGGTGGAAAATACCCAGTAATGAATGTCACATTAATGAATCCTAGAACCGGAGGAGTATTTGCCTCCTTTGGAGCGCACCCTAACTTTGAAGTCGCTTTAGAAAGAACACTTACTGAGTTATTACAGGGAAGAAGTTTTGAGGGACTTAATGAGATGCCCCCTCCAACCTTTAATCAATTAGCCATTCAAGAACACAATAATATCATTGATCACTTTATAGATTCCACCGGCATTATTTCCTGGAAATTTTTTAGCTCAAAACCTGACTACAGTTTTACCCATTGGAACTTCTCAGGGGCAACTGAAGATGAATTTTGCTATCTAATGAATATACTTAGAGATGAAGGAAAAGAAGTTTATATTGCAGATTACCTAGAACTTGGCACATATGCCTGCAGAATCCTCGTTCCCGATTATTCCGAGATTTATCTAAGTGAGGATCTAATTTGGGACAATAATAACCAAGCTCTAATATTTAGAGAAGACATACTTAATCTTCATACACTAGATAACAAATCACTTCGCGATCTGGTGGAAAATCTCGAGGAAAGTGAAATTGATAATTTCATGCCCATCTCTGAATTGATTGGAATAGTCTTTGACGAAAACTCTGTCTGGGGACAACTTGTCATTGGAGAATTAAAGGCCCTGATCTATCTTGCTTTAAAAGAGTTTGAGCTTGCAAAGGAGCAAGTAGAATTATTTTTCACCTTTAATGATAACTCTGAAGAGCGAAGACGTTTTTTTCAAGTACTAGGAGTTATGCTCGATATTACGATATCAGAGGAATTAGATTTGGATGACTACTTACCAAACCTTAACCTAATGTATGGAAAAGAACTCATTAATATAGTTCAACGTTGTATTTCAGGAGATCTAAAATTTTATGGGTTAAATCCAACTAGTTCTGACCTCAACGGAATTGAAAAACACCAAAAGCTAATTGAGAGCTATCAAAAACTTCATATAGCAAAGAAAAAATACCATCAGAGCTTTAGCTGTCCTTAGATATTCGTGTCGCCCGACGGTTCCAAAAGGTACAGGTCACAAGACTAAACCACAAATAGAAAGATACCGTTAACTTCAGAAGTGTTATCGTATAAGTTTCCAATGATAGCGTATTAAAAAAATAGTGTTTAAGCATCAGAACACCAGTACCATAACTCCCAAAACAAATCGCCATCATTAGCTTCCTTGGCTCTCTAATTGGTTCATTTGGTCTCGGTTTTAAAAATATAAAAGGAAACCAGATAAAACTCTTATCTGAGAGATGATTGTGATAATCTTCCACTTTTCTTAAAAAATCATTCATAACCTCATTATAACAGAGAATAAACCTTAAATACTCAGTCCTTTTAGACTTATACAAAGATACTTCAAAAAACTTCCACCTGTGAAATATAACCACTTGATATTACTATACTAAAGAATAATTTAGGAGTGAACATGTTT
>JBFKKF010000445.1:0-2477 GCA_041631355.1 Bacteriovoracaceae bacterium
ATATTGCCATGTAAACCATTGATCACTTCCTAAGTTTTGGGCCATTTTTAGAACCGTGTTATCTATATCAAGTACGATAAGTACATTTTTATTACCATATTTTTTACCTAACTTTGTGGCCATATTCTCAATGTCCTGGAAGGAGTTTGTATTCAGGGCGGTGCCGGCAAAACTATGAACAGAGACTAAAATTGTTAGAGTTATGCTTAAAGACTTAAGAAGAATTGTTAAATAATGCACAGTATTTCCTTTTAAAAAGATAATATATATCGAAAAATTGATATCATAGGTTTATAATAAAGGCCATGTTACAAAAATTGGGTTTTATAAAAACAAACGTTAAATTTCAGGGTGTTGCAAGGGTTTCTTCTTGGAGAAGATCTGCCTTTGGTACATGGGGGCATCCGCATGATCCACAAGTTTACGCGCTTCAAACTATCGACGCTTCTAACTTGCTTGAGTTTCTAGATAATCCTAATGAGAATCATCTTAGTCTAACTCATATTATTGCCAAAGCTGTCGCGGATACTATTTCCGAGTATCCCCAGATAAATCGAATTATACGTTTTGGAAGATTTTATCAAAGAAAGCAAATCAATATATTTTTTCAGGTTGCACTAGACCCTTCAGGAGAAGAGCTCACTGGTGTAACTTTAGAAGATGTGGATAAGAAATCTCTAGCTCAAATCTCTTTAGAACTAAATGATAAGGTAAAAAAAATTAAACAAGGAGATGACCTTGAGTTTGGACGGGTTAAAAAGGGCCTTAAGTTAGTACCGACATTTCTTCTTCCTTTAGTTTTTAAACTCTATGGTCTCATCTTATACAGTTTGAATCTTTGGCCTGTATTTTTAGGGGCAAAAAGAGATTGCTTTGGCACTATCATGATTACAAATATTGGATCTCTGGGGCTTCAAACTGCATTTGCTCCGCTGGTACCGTATAGTAGGGTTCCTCTTCTTCTAAGTTTGGGCCGTGTTTACGACAAAGCCGTTGTTAAAAATGGAGAAATCGTTGCTCAAAAATCTATTGATCTGTGTTGGACTCTCGATCATCGACTCATCGATGGGGTTATAGGGGCAAAGATGTCGCAAGCAATTCAGAGGAGACTAGAAGAGCTAGACTGGATATAGAAAGTCTTAAAACTTAATAACCGACCGACCTTAGTGGTGAACACTTTTTACAAATGCTACAATTTTGTTTTACTGAAGACTCAATAACCTCTAATGATTTATGTATTATTTCAGCTAGTTACAGCTTAGTATTTTATTCGCTAATTGAATAACTTCATACATGAAATTAATCTGTCCTGAAATTTCCTGTCAAAACCAATCATCTTTTTTAAAGGATGGTCACTATTTTCGAAAAAGTGATTCAAAGTATATACAGCGCTATCGATGTAAACTGTGCGGAAAGAAAACGTCGACATCTCAGCTCTCCCCTTGTTATGGACAAAATAAACGCAGCATCAACCACCTCGTTGAAGCTCTGGTGTGCTCCAAAGTATCACAAAGAAGGATTGCAAAAATTTTAAATGTTGATAAAAAAACCATTCATCGAAAGATTATTTTTCTTGGTATTCAAGCAGAAAAATTTAATCAAAAATTCAGAGAGAGATTAGCATCAAACAAAGTAAAATCCATTCAGTTTGATGATCTTATTACCAAAGAGCAAACCAAGTTAAAACCGGTGACGATATCGGCGGCAGTTGATGCTCGCACCAGAAAAATACTTGCGCTAGAATCAGCTCCCATACCGGCCTTTGGTCATCTTGCTCATTTGTCAGTGAAAAAGTATGGAAGAAGAAAAAGTCTTCATAAACAATCCTTGAAAAGATTGTTTCAAAAGTTAGCACCCATAACAGATGTCCAAGCAGAAATCAGAAGCGATGAGCATAAGTTTTATCCAGAGTTTGTAAAAAATTATATTCCAAGCGCTGATTATCAACAGTTTAAGAGTCTTAAAGGCTGTGTTGCCGGACAGGGAGAGCTCAAAAAGAGTGCGAATGATCCCCTCTATCACATCAACCACACCTTTGCGATGATGCGTGATAATATCAATCGTCTTGTTCGAAGAAGTTGGTGCGTAACTCAAGATCTTGAAATGCTCCAATACCACCTAGAAATCTATATAAAATATCACAATACAAAGTTAGTTTAGAATACAATTAAGATACGCTAAACCTGCGACTAGATTTTATCCCCATCAAAGTCGGTCGGTTATTAAAACTTAAATAAAAGAGTGGCCCCAAATGTTGCGTCCTCTAGGGTTTCTATATCATTGCCTCTAAAGTAGGTGTTATATAATGAGATCCCTGCACTTTCATTAAAGAATACATTAAAACCAAGTGTAAGCTGTAGGTAGTTTACATCGTATTCAGTAATTTTAACATTTCCATTAAATTTATCTTTTTCAATATCAGTCTCATCAGTGCTAACACTATTAATTCTAGTGTTTAAAAATAATTCAAATTGTTC
>JBFKKF010000446.1:0-2472 GCA_041631355.1 Bacteriovoracaceae bacterium
ATGCCGCTAGAATCTTAGTCTCAAACCCATAATTATCAAATATTTGGCGGATTTCGGTAATAAGATGCATTCCAGTTTGTCCAATATCATCTAGTCTGCCAATAAATGGAGACACATAGGTTGCACCATTTTTAGCAGCTAATAAGGCCTGATTTGCACTGAATACTAGAGTGATATTAGTTTTAATTCCCTGAGAGCTAAGCTCTTTACAAGCAATCATCCCATCTTTGGTCATAGGTAGCTTAATCACCACATTTTTATTAATTTTTGCCAGCTCAACTGCTTCATCGAGCATACCTTTAGCATCTAGTGAAATAACTTCAGCAGAGATAGGTCCCTCAACAACTTCAGCAATAGATCTTATCAGAGTGAATTGATCAATTCCTTCTTTGGCCACCAACGATGGGTTTGTTGTTACTCCATCCACTAGCCCCCAAGAATAGCTATCTTTAATCTCATCTAAATTTCCTGTATCAATAAAAAAATCCATGATTCACTCCTAAGAATACTTTAAATTCACTATGATTTGCTCCATAATAGAAGTAATGAAGAGATTTGGCGAGTACCTTTTAGTATTTAACTGGTTTTTATGTTTTAGTGCATTTAGTACAATTCTAACTCCCGTACTGCCAGATAAAGGTGTGGCCGAAGCTGATAATAACGCTTTTATTGATCCAAATGTTGATTATACAAAATTCTTTGGTCGCGTTAGTGATAAAGACGACAAGGGACATATCTTAAAAATTAAAGTGGAAAACAATAATACTAAATTATTAAAGGCCGGTGATCTGGTTTACTTTAAAGTTAATAATTACGAATCAGATGAGTTTTGCAAGGCTTCTGTGAGAAGTGTTGAGGACTTCTATTTTAGTATTTATGTGCAAGACTTTTCAGGTTGCTGGAATACCTCCCGGTACTTTCCTCGCGGGATGCAACTTAATTTTAAATCAGAGAAAATGGCCCAAAGAGTCTTTGAGGCCAGTAAGTATCGTGAAATTCTTTTTATGCGAAGAGAAGGTTTTTTAAAACAGCTAAATGAAATTAATCACTTTCTGTGGTCCTACGATCAACAGCGTTTAAAAACCGCTGCAGATTATGATCTGCAAATTAATCAATTAATTCGAGAAAAACAGCTTGCACTAGATAATTTGATTCAAAAAAAACAAGAAAATATTTTACTGCAATCAGAGCTTGTGAAAAAGCTGGATTCACTAGATGCCACCCTAGAACATTACAAGATCGATAGAAGAGAATACCTCACTGATAGATGGCATATGGATCAAGATTCTGGTCTGCCAGTGACTCGTCGTCCGCAAGAGCTAAAAAGACCTTAGAATCCTAGTTTTTGCACAAATAATGGGCAAGTTTAGGCAAGAATTGATGAAAGTTTCAAAGTTTTGGTTTATACCATGTTTTGGCCTATAATTTATAGGTATGAATTTATTGAAAATCCCTCTTATATTTACCCTTGTTACCAGTCCTGTATGGGCGGCAGACTCCAATAAACCCAAGGTGTCACTGGAGGAGATGGATACTTATTTAGAGGCGATAAAAGATAACGATGTTGAAAAACAATTATTAAACTCTGATTACTTTAAAACATGTAATGCTGAATATGCAAAGGCCGAAAAGACCGGAGCTGATGGTAAGCAAGCTGTTCAAAACTGTATGACCGATGTCTTTCAAAATTTGAAACCAGATCAGTTGAAAGAAATAGCATCAAATTTTGACTTAAAGGCCTATAATAAAAAAGCTGCTACATCTGCAGAGTCAATTCTCGAGTTTTTACAAAAAAGATTAAGAAAAGCATTATACGGAGTTGATCTGGCAAGAGAGAAGAAAAAATTAAAAGAGCAAAACTTTGTTAATCATGCTGCATTTTACCAACTCTATAAAGAACAAATTGGAAAGAACACTTTGTTGGAAATCTCACGGTATTGTTTAGAGCATTTTACTCCTGATGGAGAACCTTCATCTTTTTTATTGGTAAAAGCAGGTCAGGATGAAAATTTTTTAATTAATAAAGTGAGTATCTTAAACTCAGGTGCATTAGATGGTCTATCAGAGACAGCAGTGCTAATCGATCCAAAAACGGGAGCCAACCAATTTGATCAGTATTTAAGTGCTACTTTTAAAGAGGATAATTTATTAAAGCAGCAATACAATCAAATGAGTCCAATTCCAAATCAATTTTTTAAAGATGCTAAGGAGCTACCAGTATGTACTTTAAAAACGATAAAGGAATGTAAGGATAGGTTTAAGGGTGATAAGAAGTCATTTAAAACGATAGCTTTATTAGAAACTCTAAAAAATGCTGAATTTAAAGCGGCCAAGGTACTTGGTTCCAAAGTTATTGGGGATCGTTATAAATACTGTGCCTCTAACATTATTTCTTCCATGTGTGAAAAATTTAAATGTAAAAACGTATATAGTGATGCTTCAACCGATAATCAAAAAACTCGTTGTAGTAAG
>JBFKKF010000447.1:0-2455 GCA_041631355.1 Bacteriovoracaceae bacterium
GCTAGTTCTTTAAGGCTTAAATACTGTCCAGAAAGGATATAGCTCTCTCCTACTCTTCCAAACTTGGCAGCTCTAATAATGCCATCACTGACATCCCTATTATCCACCCAATCAAATCCTCCACTGGTTAGGGCCCATAGCTTTTTATTTTTTAACATCAGAAAAAATGCCCCCATTCTAGACGGATAATAATCCAATGGGCCGATTACTCCCGTAGGGTTAACTATTACCGCAGGTAGTCCTTTCAACGTCATTTCCTTGATTACCTGCTCTCCCCTTGCCTTTGAAAAATCATATGCATTATGAGTACTAGCTACTTTATCTCTTGTCTCTGTTAATTCTTCATTTTGTGGTAAGTGATTAAATGCATGAATTGAACTAACGTGTACAAATTTTGAAACATGATTTTTAAGAGCTGCTTGTGCGACATTCTTTACGCAGTCAATATTTATTTTTTGAACTAAACCTCCACAGTCTCCATTTACAGATATCTTAGCCGCTAGGTGGAAAACAATATCAATCTCCTTCATCACATCTTCAAGAAAGCTTTGGTCTTCAATACTGCCATACTTTCGAACCACATCCAGACCTTGTAAAGAATGGTCTTGCTTGTGAACTATGACATGTAATTCTTGTACTTTTACTGAAATTAGTTGTCTGACAAGAGCTGCCCCCAAGTGGCCATTGGCCCCAGTAACTAAAACTTTTTTGTCTTTGAGACTTATTCCATCCATAAGTACTCTGTAAAAGGTATCTTATTTTTTCTAACCGGGATTTTTTCAGCCTTTTTCCTACAATACTCCCAAAACGTCTCTAGTTCTGGAAATGCACTCAAAAAGCTCCTTCCATGTCTTCTGTCACTTTCTTGAATAAAGCGATAAAAGTCTGCTCTATCATTTTCAATACTTTCGTGTTGAAAATAAGTTTTACACCAACTCAAATTTCTTTCAAGCATAAGAGTTTCGTCAGGACTAAAGCCATATTTTGTTTCGTTGGCACGCATGAATTCGACTTGCTTTTCTATCAATGGATGAAATTCTTCTGTTAATATTAACATTGATAAATGTGTTGGGTGTCGCAAGTATGGAATATCTAAACCAAGCCCATCATGAGTCAAAGAGTAGCTCTGTCTTAATTCTAATACTTTCTTTAAAAACTCTGTAAATTTTATAACTGATAATGCTGAATACGTTACCATTATGGAGACTTTAAAATCTTTGTAGCAGGATAAAATATGATTTAGGTTCTTCTCAAATACTTCTAAATCTAGGCCCATTCGAGCGTACTCTGCTTGCTCTCCCCATGTGTCTACCGAAGTATAAATCAGTATCTCTTTTGCCTTACCTTCTTGTTTAATTTTTTGTATTTTTGCCAGGTACTTATCAAGATGATTGAGGGAGAAATTTAGATTTGTATTTATACTAAATTCGTCCAAACACACATCGTCAGTCATCAGTATGATATTCAGTACATCATCCAGCTGCTTTAAAACAAAAGGCTCTCCACCCGTAATTCGAAATACTTTTAATTTTTTTAATACTTCTGGAAGTTTATTCATAAAGCTATTTACATAGGGATTCTTATCGATTGGCTTTAATGATAAAACTTCTCCCCCAGGTGCATAAATATCATTTCCGATAGGGTAATCCCCGTTTTTAATAATATCTGCTTCAATTCTTGAAGATATTGCTGGTACACAATATAGGCAGGCCATATTGCATGTATTTGATAATGATACTTCTAAATAAGCAGGGTCTGTATTCTTTAAAAGATCCCCCATGTTCTTATTATCTAGAAAGTCTTTTACCCATGAGGCATTATTCATCTTATTTCTATCTGAAACTTTGGTAGAAAACTTCTCCGCATACTCACAAACGCGGCAATCCTTCGGCCATTTTCCCTGCATCATTTTCATTCTCTGGGCCATCTGATATTTAGTATTAAAGAAACCATTTTTGTCTTTGGGTGGATTCATTATTTGTGGTTTAGTTAAATAGCAACCTCTAAAATTTCCGATTTGTAAATTCACATCAACCAATAGCCATCTGGCCACACAAAAAGTGGGACTAAAATTTGGATTGATACCTTTTTCTTTCATTTTTGACAAAACACTTTACCTTTTTGATTCAAGTTCATTCTTTCTTTTTCAAGTTTACTGTATGGAAACTTCTTAGTTAGCTCTAAGCATTCAGACATAAACTTATCATATTCGGGAAATGTATCTTTAAAAGAATAATTATTACGATGATCGACTTCTTGTATAAAACGATAAAAGTCCGCTTGATCTCTCTGTTTAGTTTCATATTCATGATTACTACGGTACCAAGTTAGAATTCTATATAATTTCTCGTACTCCTCTTGGGTAAACTTTAAATTTTCATCTATGTTTTCTTTGATAAAGCTTAGTTGATGCTCAATTTCAACTAAATTCTCCTCCGGCAAGATCAATAAAGCC
>JBFKKF010000448.1:0-2448 GCA_041631355.1 Bacteriovoracaceae bacterium
AAAAACCTCTTGATCAAATTTTGCACGATCGATATGGATCATATCCCTTGGGACTTTAAGGCCGGGAGAAACAAATTTAAGTACTGACCTTAAGATAGGAGAACGACCTAGCGCACTAAAATTACAATGAATCCTATTTTTTCCCACACCGATAATTGTAAGTTTCTTGGTATAAAACCTGTTTTTAAACTCGGGGTAGAAGTTGAGAAGCTCCGTAGTTCCCTCGGGATTCATGGACTCACCAAGCTTGGGGAGTGAATTGGGACCTGGGCCGACGAGAACATGGGGAATTCTATTTTTTAGCAAGCTTTTTGATATTGAAATTCCGGTTAATCCTGCACCAATAATGACAATCTTCTTATTCATTGTGCCTCTTACTTGTAATGCTTGTTATGGTATAGTTGCGAGATCTATGCCAAAATGAGATTGTATGAGCGAACATAATACTTTAATTTCAATACCCATTAGCCATTATTGCGATAAGGTAAGATGGGGCTTAGAACTTGCAAATATATCATATTGTGAAAAGTTTCATATCCAGGTATTTAGCTGGTTACCTGCTTTAAAAGCTACTCGTTTAAAATCTCGTTATGTACCTGTTTTAATTACTCCTGCAGGTGTTTTACATGATTCGACAGTCATTTTCAAATATATTGATTCGCAACTACCAAAAACTCAAAAAATTTACCCTCTCGATTTGCAAGAGCGAAGTGCTGTTGAAGACTTAGAGGATTATTTTGATGAGGTTTTGGGTCCAGCGTCTAGAATGTGGTGCTACTGTCAACTTTTTAGACATAAAAATATTGCTCTGCGTTATAATTCTTTCGCTGTTTCTCCATATCAAAAGGCTTTAATGCCTAGTTTATTCTCCACTTTGGTGGCCATTGGTAAGAAGATTCTTACTATTAATGATGAGACGTACCTCACAAGTATAGAAACCATTGAATCGGTACTTACTAGAGTTGAAACTTTACTAAGCGATGGTCGAGAGTTTTTGACAGGTAATAGATTAAGTGCTGCCGATATTACTTTTGCCTCTATGATGGCGCCACTAATAATGCCACCTAATTACGGAGTCCCAATTCCTTCAATAAATGAATTTGATAAAGAGGCGAAAGAAGTCATGTTAGCTTACTTAGAAAGACCCAGCGGGCAATTCGCCTTTAAACTTTATCAAGAGCAGCGTCAGCCTCGCGATTACTCATTGCTCTGCAAATATTGATGAGCAAGTAAGTTAGACTTATCTAGACTAGTTAATTCCACGCTCCTGGCGCCAAACACTTGTTTGACATATCAAACAAGTTGTTATATTAACCTCCCATGAAAAAAATAGTTTTACTCCTCTGCAGTTTTAGTGCCTTTGCTGATGATTCCATTTTGGATCTTGGTGAAAAAATATTTAATGATACACGTTTTTCCAAATCAAAAACAGTGAGCTGCGCTAGCTGCCATATGATTGATCAAAGCTTTGGTGAGCAAGGGATGAGAATTTATAATGACTTCCAGGCCCGGACAAAGCTTGCGATTGAAATTAATGGAGATAAAACAACTTTGCGAAATACACCAGGACTTGTTGGAATTGGTTCAAAATTTTCTCGGCATAATTTTTCTCACCATGATGGAGAGTTGGTGCATAGACAAACTTATTTAGGAAACTTTACTGGTAAGAATATGGGATGGGCGGAGAAAGGACTTGCTACAAAAAATGTAGTTAAGACCCTTAGATCAAATGAGTATAGAGAAGAATTTATGTCTTTGCCAGGATCATGGAGTATAGATTTAGAAAGACTTACTGATGATCAAATGATTGAGCAAATGATCAAGGTTGGAACGTATTATTTATTTGATCTAGATTTTCAAACCGATGAGCAAGGACACTATATTGGATCTCCTTATGACCAATTCTTAAAAGAAAACGGTATTGATCGTGGACCTAGAGAGAGTGAAACGAATATGCAATACAGTGCTAGAATTAGAAAAGAGTTCATGCAGCTTGATAATCCAGTTTATGTTCAGAAAAAGCATTTTCCCACCCTTAAGAAATCTTATGAGTTTGGTCCTAAGGCCTTCGAGGGGCTAAAAATATTTTTTAATATCTCTAAGCGAGGGATGTGTTTTAATTGTCATGTTGCCCCATTATTTACAGATCAGGACTTTCATAATGTAGGGGTAACTCAGATGGAGTATGATTCCATTCATGGAAAAGGAGCGGCAAGAGCATCTGAAACTGGAGGGACTTTCTTCCTCTGAGCCCCAATATGTGGGCACTGTCGTTTTAGCCACAGTGAAGGGGGATGTCCATGACATTGGAAAGAACATCGTGGGGGTCGTCCTGGGCTGCAACAACTACGAAGTAGTGGACCTGGGGGTAATGGTGTCTGCCGAAAAGATCCTCGATACGGCTATCGCGGAGGGGTGCAACGTCATCGGGCTGAGCGGCCTCATCAC
>JBFKKF010000449.1:0-2432 GCA_041631355.1 Bacteriovoracaceae bacterium
CTAAGAGTCACCAGAAGTATTGATGAGAGAAAAAATATCTATAAATCAACCCAAGCAGCCGCCTTATACTTTCAAGATCTGTATAATATATTTGGTTCGTGGGAGTTGGCCCTAGCTGCCTATAACGCTGGTGAGTATGGAGTCATAAGAAGAATCAGAGGGGCCAATACTAGAGAATATTATGAATTAAGTAAAAGAAAGGTTCTTCCTAAAGAAACCAGACATTATGTTCCAAAAATTATTGCTGCCATGGAAGTCGTAAAAAATGCTAAAACTTATGGAATAAAAGTAAAGAAAACAAATTCTAAATACTATCAGGATGTAGAAAGCTATATTGTTAAAGGCTCTACCGGTCTTAGAAAGCTTGCAAGAAACCTAGGCATTTCTGAAAGAGTCATCAAAAATCTTAACCATGATATTAGAACTAGATACATCCCATACATGGGTAAGAAAGGTTTTGAAATTTATCTTCCTGCTCGATCAAATAAAAACAAAGTGGAAAGATATTTAGCTTCACTTCCAAAAAGTGGTACGAGAACAAAACAAGCAAGGATAAACTCACCTAAGACAACAAATGCGCAGCAAGTGCATGTAGTTAGATCAAATGAATCACTATACTCCATCAGTAAGCGCTATGGATTAAGTATAAATAGCCTAAAAGATAATAATGATTTATCCGGTTCAACTATATACCCAGGCCAAAAACTCAGATTACCAATTAGCGCGTATGGTGAAATTAAATATTCATATACTGTTAAAAAAGGTGATAATCTAAGTAATATTGCTAGAGTCTTTAATACGAAAATAAAAACTTTAAAAAAGCTCAATTCTCTGAAAAGGTCTAAGATTTATATAGGACAAAAACTTAAAGTTCCTCCTTATAAAAGAAAACACCATATAGTCAATAAAGGTGAAAACTTGTATACCATTGCTAGGAAATATAAAGTGAACATCAATGAAATAAAAAAATATAATAAAATTAGAAGACATATATTTCCTGGACAAAAATTAGTTGTAAAGATTAATAGGATATAAGAAAAAGAATAAATTATGGCAGAACCAAAGTATGTTTTAGTCGTTGAAAAAGATGAAGAAATAAGAAATTCAATTATAGAAGCTCTCCAGGAGAAGACAGATTTTAAAATTATTCCCGCTTCTGATGGAGTCACTGCCTATCAAAAATGTAGAAACCAAGCGTTTGCTGTTGTCATAAGTGAGTATAATCTTCCTAAGATATCCGGCTCGCAATTTTTGATTGCTATGCGTGAGTCTAATCATAACTTACACACTCCTATTATTTTCTACACTAGTGAAGTTGAGGATGCCAAGGTTAGTACCAGGGGCACAAGAAATATTCACTATTTTGAAAAACCAACAGACATTGAAAAAATTGTGGATAAAGCAATAGAGTTTTCAAAAATAGACCCTGAAAAAAAACGATTTAGACTAGATGTGGACTTTATTAATCCATTTATCGATACTTCTGTTAAAACACTAAATGCCCTTTGTGGTGTAAATGATATTCAAGCGGATAAACCCATGCTACTTGAAGATCAAAAACTTGATATCGATATCAGTGGCACTTTGGCAATAACCTCTCCCTATTTCAGAGGTTCAATTGCAATTTCTTTCAACGATAAGATATACCAAAGTATCTTGTGGAGAATGATGGAAGAATGCGTAGAGGATGTTACGATTGATAACCAAAGTAGTATTGCAGAAATAATCAATATAATTTTTGGTCAAACTAAAGCGGTACTGAATCAAAGAGGGTATAGCCTAGATCGGGCAATTCCTTCTGTGGTAAGAGGCCGTGAACACACTGCTCTTAATCATGATAATATACCTGTTTTAATAGTACCATTTCATTCTGACCTAGGTGATTTTTGGATTCAAATTTGTGTTAAAGCTATATAAATTTATAACGACTCTTTTTCTTCTTACTTTCTGCACAATTACTGTTGCAGGAGTAGGGATGAATCTCGAACATTCACCTGTGGGGGAAAACAGAGTCAAACTCCATTCCAATGACTTTGCTATTGTCTACGTCAAAAAACACACCACACAAAGAATTGATTTTGCCTTGGACAAATACTCGTTTCAGTGGCTACGCTATAATGACATCCTTCTCACACCAGTGGCAAGGTTTAAATTGAGAATTAAAAATACATCTGCGGCGTTGCATATTAGCTATAAAAATAAAGAGTATACTTTGCAACAACACGGCAAATACTCTTATGCTGAATTTTTTTACTCTTTATTTGAGCGCGAAACAGTAAAGGTTTATGAGAGAGATAAGCTCATGGCCGAACTATCTGTAGAGTTTAAAAATAAGGCCAAAAAAGTAGAATTAATCGATTATAGCTGTTCACGAAATAATATAAAATTAAGTGGAATCGATGATGAGCATATCAGCGTAGGTTGTAAGACAA
>JBFKKF010000450.1:0-2431 GCA_041631355.1 Bacteriovoracaceae bacterium
TATTAAAATTGTTCTTTGAACAAGGTTTAAGAAATCTTGTCCAAATGCTTCCATTTGCGTATGTAGTTTCTCTAAGCGATTATTAAAGTAATTATAGGCCCACACCGCTGGTATGGCCGCAGCTAAGCCTACCGCCGTTGCAACTAGAGCCTCCGCAATCCCAGGTGCAACTGCCTCTATTGAGCCTCCTCCTTTTGCAAGTCCTGCAAAAGAGTCAATAATTCCCCAGACGGTACCAAAAAGCCCAATAAAGGGAGATATAGAACCAATTGAAGCTAATGTAGATAACCTATTCTGTAGCTCATCATGGGCATAACCTGCACCTTTTTTTAATGAGCGCTCCAAAGCTTCCATTCCATGATAATTAATATATTGCTTTAAATCTTTTTCTTTACCTGCATCAGATAACTTTTCCTTAATCTTATTTAGTTCTTCATTACCACATCGAAACATAACCCCTACAGAGGAAGCCTTGAAGTACTCTGCTTGTTCATTAATTTCACCAAGATTAGTTGTTTGGTTAAAAAAATTGATAAAACTTAAGTTCTCATCAAGAACCTTATTAATTTTCTTCTTCTTTTCAAATATGATCGCCCATGAAACTACTGAACAAGCAACCAATAATAAGAGGACAATTTTTACAACAACACCGGATTGCAACAAAATTTGTAATATATCTAATTCTCCACCCACAGGGCCTCCTTTTCTAATACCAATTATCGTTTTCTAATTAAATGAAGTCAATCGACTTGAGAAAATCGATAATACCCGAGTGCAATGATCCACAAACCAATAATCCCAACTACAGGTAGCTCTTCTTGATAGAAAAATACGGAGTACAAATTATCCCAGACGATATCAAGTCCATAAACAGTACTTAGGGGAGCAATTAAAAAAATGGTGTAAAAAAGAGCATCCCCGACTTTATCTTTATAAAAAAAATAAACCAAACTTAAAAAGTGAACAATTAAAAAGATATAATACTTGTCCAAGTATGGCAGAGCTATTTTAGAACTCAAAAGAAAGAGAAATAAAAGTAAGGGAACAGTTAAATAAAGTTTTTTTACGAATGGATATACTTTATCAACACAGATAAATAAAACTAGGTCTGCTAAATAATAAACAATAGAGCCAAAAAAAGAAGAATAAACTAAGTCCTCTTTCAATTGATTCTTTTGAATTCCTCCACCAAATTGATCGATGAGCGCATAGAAGAATATAAGTAGAAATATCACAATGCCAACGGCTCGTTTAGTAGGAAGATAATTAAGCTTTTTAAAGGACTCTCTGAACGAGTACTCTACATACGCATTCAACTTTAAAACTTTAGCGGTTGTAATCAATGCGAGAACTTTTGAACAAACTAGTATCTCCCAAGTATTCCTACTGAGCCAGTTTTCGATGGAATTCATATCGTGTTCAAGTAGAAAGTGAAAAAAGGCGAATGTAGAGGTTAGACCTATCTGTAAAATAATAAAGACAAAGCAATAAAATAGATAATACCAAAAAGCCTTCCTCGCACCATCAGGTATATTCTGATACTTTACCCATAGAGTCATAGAACTTCTTTTTTAGGTTTCAGCCACTGTAACTGTAATTCAGGAGAAGGATAAATCTTTAAATATCCCTTGTATAGTAAATCTCCTTTAATAAGACGATCAATTTTCATAATGGCTTTATAATAGGCTCCCCATAAAGCAGGTTGAGACTTCAATATTTCATTCATTTTAGATGTTACTTCATACTGTTGTTGAAAGTTAAAACCTTGCTTGAAAACAACTTCTGAATATTTCTTTAACACATTTTGAACTAAGCTTGGGTTGATCTTACTTTTATAAAAATTTTCTCCCAGAAATTTTAAATCTAGACCAAGATTTTCAATAAAAAATCCTTTTTCCAACCTTAAAAAATCCTCAAACAATATCAGGGATAAATCAACTTTAGTTAAATCCAAAGTTCTCATAAAAGGCAGCGATAAAATAAAAATATATTCATCCTTTCCAGCTGGAAGTCCCATGTGAGTCATATTAGGTGAATTAATCACTAAGAGTTTAATTTTTTTATTAAAAAAGCCTAGTTTTTCTAACAATCCCCTAAACGCCATTGCAATACCATACTCAGGCTTAGGAAAATCCCATTGAAGGGTCTGTGCATTTTTAACCAGCCAAAGCTCTGTCATCATTGGCCAAAAATCATTAGCATCTGGGTAGTTATACTTTCCCATATTTATTTTTTTTCGTTTCACCGCTATTTTTTTTACAATCGCATTCTTCTTTTGCTTCTCTTCAATTAGGCCATCACTCTTTAAAACTGATCTAATATTTGAGAAATCAAGTACTTTCTGCTCTTTCTCTTCTTGAGTTAGGCTTTTCATATCACTTTCTTGCCCCAGTACCTGCAGAGATATAATGCCAAAAATTAAAGCGAAAAA
>JBFKKF010000451.1:0-2414 GCA_041631355.1 Bacteriovoracaceae bacterium
GGTAGTGATGATCCTGATAAGGCCCTAGATGATAAGGAAGTGATTCTTCCAAATATGAAAGAGGGAGAAACTCTGGATTGTACTTTTGTTGAAGCTCTGTCTCATGAAACAAAACCTCCTGCCCGATTTACGGAAGCAAGTCTAGTACAGCGATTGGAAAAAGAGGGAGTTGGTCGTCCTTCCACATATGCAAGTATTATTGGAACCATTCAAGATAGAGGCTATGTGAGAAAAGAGGGAACAGCACTAATTCCATCCTTCACTGGGATTGCAGTAGTTCAGCTTCTAGAAAAATATTTTAATGACTATGTAGACTACAGTTTTACTAGTGATATGGAAGAAAAACTTGATCTTATCGCAGAAGGTGAAGTGGACTATTTAAAGTATTTAAAAACGTTCTATACCGGTAAGAAAGGACTAAAGAGTGCCGTTGAGGATAGAGAAAAAGAAATTAAGCCGGAAGAATCTAGAACTATCCATCTTGAAGGTGTTAATGGGGTTGTAGATGTAAAAGTAGGGCGATTTGGTCCATATGTTATTGCTAAGGGTAAAGGTAAGGAAGAAGTTCATGCTTCTATCCCAGAGGATTTTGCTCCTGCAGACCTAAAGAACTCTGATATTGAAGAACTCATTGAGATGAGTAGAAAAGGCCCTGAGCCTATTGGACATCATCCAGATACCAAGGAGCCAATTTATTGCTTAGTAGGAAGGTATGGACCATATGTTCAACTAGGAGAAGCCACTGAAGAGAATCCAAAGCCTAGGAGGGCATCTTTAGGTAGAGGCTTATCTCCAAAAGATCTAACAATTGATATTGCCGTAAAATTACTTTCTCTTCCAAGAGAGCTAGGCCTTCATCCTGAAACAGGGAAGATGGTTCAGGCAAATATTGGAAAATTCGGTCCATATGTTATGCATGACGGTGAGTTTAGATCACTAAAAAAAGAAGATGATGTTTATACTGTTGGTCTTGCCCGGGCAGTAGAGGTTCTAGCTCAGCCAAAATTCGGTCGTGGTGGAACAGTACTCAAAGACTTTGGAAAAGTGGAAAAGCTTAAAAAATCGGTAAAAATACTGGATGGTAAATACGGTGTGTATATCAAAATGGGTACCAAAAATATTGCAATGCCTGACGAATACAAAGATGTAGAGAAAGCAAAAAAAATAACCGAAGCTCAAGTGCTTAAAATTATTAAGGATATGAATAAGTAAGTAATGGAAATTTGTTAATTACGTATTGACTTCTTTTATCAATAATAATAAATTTTCTCCTACTTTTTTAATAAACAGTTTAAATAGGATATAGAGTATGAAAAAAGACATTCACCCAGAATACAGAGAAGTTTTATTCCACGATATCTCAGTTGATAGCAAGATTTTAACTAAGTCGACTATTCAAACTAAAGATACTATCGAGCACGAAGGAAAAACTTATCCATACGTAAAAGTTGATATTTCTGCAGCTTCTCACCCTTTCTATACAGGAACTCAGAAAATTCTTGATACTGAAGGAAGAGTTGATAAATTTAAGAAAAAATACGCGCGTAGACGCAGTAAATAACTTAATACAAAAATTAAAAAAAATTGTGTAACCCCTCGATTGAGGGGTTTTTTATTTTAAGCTAATGGCTATTTGATTGAGTCCATAGATAGTGAAAGGGCCTTAAATACTTTATCACTATTATGGCCCTTACTGGTCTTAGTATTTTGTTCCAGGTCAGCTGTGTTAAGCAGAGTAACTTTATTGTTTCTAGGGTTTAAAATTGCAATAAAAGGCATTCCTTGCATTTTTACTTTTGATTCTGCCCAAGAAATTAATTTTTTAAGAACTTTTTGCCCAGAAGCTAATTTGTCTCTTTTTTTATAGAGAGCAATGTCTACAAAATTAGCCTTTGTGCCTAACTTAGTTTTAAATTGATCATTAGAGAAGAGTTTGTGTAGTGAATGACACCAAGGGCACCACTCAGCTCCAAAATTTACAATAAGCATTTTATTTTGAGTCCTGGCCTTAGCGCTAGCAGAATTGAAAATCTCTAACTGATCAGAACAAACTTTATAAACATTTTTTTTATCATTACATCTTGATAATGCAGGAGTCGATAATAAAAGGGAACAAAATAGGGCCAGAAAAATTGTTTTCATAATATCTCATTTATATGTATTTGGAATGGATAATGTATTAATGAGAGGAGCATTTTCCATGTCGAACTTTCATATTTTTAATATGGGCCCAAATTAGAAACACGGAACCAAATACTGTTAGGCCATGAGCAAAATTCTCACTCATAAATTCATGTAAAAAAACAGCACTGAGAATACTAAGGATACCAACAGAAGCGATGGCCAGGATATCCTTATGCTTGTGTTGTTTACAAGTTGGATAGACTGCCAGCAAAAGTGATATGATAACGACA
>JBFKKF010000452.1:0-2402 GCA_041631355.1 Bacteriovoracaceae bacterium
CATGTGAAAAAGACTAAGAAAAAAACCATTACTGAACTTAGAAATACACTTTTTGAAACCTTTGATGAGGTTGCTGCGGGAGAGACTCAATTTATCTCTCACAAAAATGGTAGTGAAATCGCTATGGTTCCTATCGATCAAATTGAAAGGCTCCAAGAAGAAGTGGA
This sequence comes from Bacteriovoracaceae bacterium, assembly GCA_041631355.1. Classification (GTDB taxonomy): domain Bacteria; phylum Bdellovibrionota; class Bacteriovoracia; order Bacteriovoracales; family Bacteriovoracaceae. The sequence continues at coordinate 168 of JBFKKF010000452.1, forward strand.
GCTGCATAAAAACCTTGCTATTGGTTATGCCCAAGCTCTAAGAGGTGAGGGAATCAGTACTAGTGATCTCAAGGCAAGACTAAAAAAGAAAGAAAAAGAGCTTAGAGCAAAATATGCTTAAGTGGACTCCCAAATCAGTTGAAGACCTTGAACTAATTCTAGAGCATATATCCAAAAATTTCACTGTCGATTTAGCAATTAAAACGGTTGATGAGATTGTTGATTTTACCGAATCGACACTTAACACCAACCCTTTGGCGGGACAGATACTTGAATCAAATCCATTGTTTTCAAAATTAGGCTATGAGGGAAACTCAATTTATTACTGTGAAAATCCCAAGGATAAAAATCTCTATGTGGTTTATGTCAGGCCACGGGGAACCGATCTTTTAAAAGAAAGAATCAGTTCTGATGAGGTGGCTTAAGTAAGTAAAATTTTGTGAATGAGTAGTACGAAACGAGGACATCCCAAAAAAATGATGAAAAGAAACCGTTTAAGCTGACTTTAATTAAGAGTTGAATTTATTTTTTTAAGTTTACCGGAACAAATGATTTATAAGCAAAAAAAAGCCAACTCGAAAGCTGGCTTATATAAACTTGGTACTCCCAAGGGGATTCGAACCCCTGTTACCGCCGTGAAAAGGCGATGTCCTAGACCGGGCTAGACGATGGGAGCAAATTCAAAGTCGTCTAATTACGTATTGAGTGGTGATCTCGCTGTGACTCGAACACAGGACCCTCTCCTTAAAAGGGAGATGCTCTAACCAACTGAGCTACGAGACCAAATACTCAAAAACGTGAGACTTAATTTAATTCTCGCAAGCAATTATGTCAACAATATTTTACAAATTATTTTACAAATTATTTCAATAAATTCGACCATGTAAATAAATCTTACTGGGTGCAGCGTCGCTACTTGTCATTGGAAATTAAATGTCTTATTTACATAAAATTCAAAAAGGTAATGTATGGATAAAACAGTTTCATTTCACACATTAGGTTGTCGGTTAAATATGTCTGAGTCGGGCTCTATTGCACAAGGTTTTGTAGATAGAGGCTATAAGGTTGTAGCTTTTGGTGAAAAGTCAGATGTAACTTTCTTAAATACCTGTACGGTTACCGATGGCGCAGACTCCACCTGTAGAAATCTTATTCGTAAGGCCCACAAGACTAGTCCTGAAGGAAAGGTTGTGGTTGCTGGCTGCTACGCTCAAATGGAAGCAGATAAGATTAAGGCCATGCAAGGAGTGGATCTTATCCTTGGCACCAATGAAAAATATAAAGTCTTTGACTATCTTGCCCATGATGAGGAAGTTCAGGTCAGAATTGATAAATCTAATGAATTCTGGGGAGCAGCGACTACAGAGGCAGATACTCATACGAGAGCATTTTTAAAAATTCAAGATGGATGTAATTATGTTTGTTCTTTTTGTATTATTCCATTTGCAAGGGGACGCTCACGAACCATTACTGTTGAAAATGCAGTTAAAGAAGCTAAGAGACTGATTCGTGATGGCTTTAAAGAGATTGTTTTAACTGGGGTAAATATTGGTGAGTATGAATCAACCTCCGGAGAAAAGCTCGTTGATCTGGTTAAGGGAGTTAGTGAAGTCTCTGGACTGGAAAGGCTTAGACTATCTTCAGTGGAACCAAATACCATTACAAAAGAGTTACTAGAAGTTCTTAAGGCCAGTGGTAAGTATCAGGATCACTTTCATATTCCCATGCAATCAGGATGTGATGATATTTTGAAATCTATGCGTAGAAAGTATGATGTCTCATTTTACAAAAATACGATTCAGATGGTTAAAGAATACTTTCCTGAGGCTTCCATTGGAGCAGATATAATTGTTGGGTATCCAGGGGAGACCCATGAGCAATTTATGCAAACATATAATCTTTTAAAAGAGTTACCGCTAACTCACTTTCATGTTTTTCCCTATTCAAAAAGGAAAAATACAACAGCAGCAAAAATGGAAAATCATATCCAGGCCGGGGTAAAAAAAGAGCGAGTAAAAACTCTTATAGGTTTGGGAGAAGAAAAATTAATTGCCTTCACTCAAGAAATGATAGGAAGAGAGTCAAATGTTTTATTTGAGAGAGAAAAAGATGGTATGTTTGAAGGTTACACTTCAAATTATATTAAGGTTCAGCTGGCCTCAGATAAGGATTTAAAAAATCATATTCTACCTATGCGGTTTTCTTCTGTGATTGGAAATAAACTTCATGGACAGG
>JBFKKF010000453.1:0-2401 GCA_041631355.1 Bacteriovoracaceae bacterium
AAGATCTTTTGTTTTATACTTTTTCATTCTTCCAAGCTTTTGAAAGGAAGTTCCTCCAAGCCCAGCTCCAGTATGACATTGAACACAGCCAACTGAGATAAATTTATCTAATCCATCTCTTTCCGCCCGAGTTAGTGCCCTAATATCCCCCTTAAGGTATTGATCAAAACGAGCTGGCCTCATAAGTGTTTTTTCAAACGCAGCAATCGCATGTCCAATATTTTTATAGGTAAAAGGCTTTTTTTCTTCAGGAAATGCCTTTTTGAACATAGCTAGATATTCTGGGTCATTAATTTTTTTAAGTGCGTCTTTCTCTGTTTTTAGCCCATGCTCAATTGGATTTAAGATTGGCCCTATTGCTTGCTCAGCTAAGTCTTTTGCTCTGCCATCCCAAAATTGTTTAAAGTTCAAAGCTGAGTTTATTGTTGTTGGAGAATTTCTTGCTCCTCGCGTCCCATCATGTCCAGAAGATGTTGGCTCATTATCCACTCCAAAATTATCTAATTGATGGCAGGAATTACATGAAATTGTATTATTAATAGACAGTTTTTTCTCATGATAAAGCTTCTCTCCCAACATTATTCTGCTGGCATATTTTTTGGCATCAATCATACTCTCAGGTAAAGGTGAGAAATAACCCTGAGCCAATTTTAGTACCTCTTCATCCTTTTTGGTCACTTTTTGATTTGTACAAGCAGCGATTAATAGAACCACACACAGAACACTCAATGATTTACTTTTCACTTTTCTCTCCCTATTGAATTTAGATCTTTTATAAATGTATTCTATCCAACTCCTGTCCTTTGGCAAATCAACAACTTAGAGGTGCTGCATCATTATCACTCATAGATATACAAACCTTTAGCATTTGAAATTTGTATAAATTTTATACAGCTGACAAAAATTGACCAGTTCAAAACCCCTTTCATGGTACTAAATAGTTAATATCACTAAGAAAAACTTGGCAAACAACTTGCTTCATATACTGTAGAAAAACTAAAAAGGGATAGGGAAATTTATGATCAAACACCAAAGACTTTTCACAGCTGCTCTTACAGTGACCGTTCTTGCAACTACTCAAACAACTTGGGCCAAGGCTCCGAAGTACAAAACAAACTCAATACAAGCTCAAAAATCTGCACTAGCTTACTCTGAAAAGCTACTTACCAGCAGATTCTCAAGCTGGGGAATTGACCCTAATTATACTAAAAGCTCTATTAATCTAAAGGAATCTTGGAAGAGATTCAAAAAGAATAAAGACATTATTGTTGCTGTTGTCGATACCGGAATTCAGTACAATCACAAATTTCTTAAGAATAATATTTTCACTCCTGAAGGAAGTGTTAGCGCTTCGAATTTTGGAGTCGACTTTTCAGGGAAAAATGTTGGAAAAGCTCCAAAAGATAGCCACGGTCACGGAACTCATGTTGCAGGAATCGTAAAAAGTATCTTTCCTGAAGTTAAAATACTACCTTTAAAATACTATAACCCAAATGCTTCAGGTCAAGAAAATCTCAACTCAACAATTAAAGCACTAAGATATGCTGTTGATCAAAATGTTGATGTTATTAACTACTCTGGAGGAGGACCTGAGTCTTCTGCAGAAGAAAAAGCAATTTTGATGGAAGCGGAGAAAAAAGGAATCCTAATCATTGCAGCTGCTGGAAATGAAAAATCTAATATCGATAAGAAACAAAATGCTTATTACCCAGCGAGCTACGGTTTATCAAATATTATCACTGTTGGTGCTCATGACGAATCAAATCAAATTATTGCATCATCTAACTTCGGTGAAAAATCAGTTGATATTGCAGCACCTGGTTTTAGAATTAAATCTGCCATTCCTGGAAATGGAGCAGGGATTATGACTGGAACGAGTCAAGCAACTGCATTCGTAACTGGTGTTGTTGCCCTTATTAAGTCAAACTACCCAGGTCTTAACTATCAACAAGTAAAAAACATCATCTTAAGCTCTTCTCGTAAGATCCAAAAGCTTAAAGGAAAAGTTCTTGGTGGAGGAAAACTTGACGCAGCTAGAGCAATTGAGGTTGCTAAATATGTAAACGATAGACTTTATCCTAAGCGCAGCAGGTCAGTTGCAAGAAAATAATGAAATTTCGTAATTGCTAACATAGAATAGGCATATGGAAAAATTAAAACCATATGCCTTTTTACTTTTGGGAGCCGTGTTGTATACTTTGGGATTTCCAAATATCACCGGAATGCTTATTCCGTTTGCTCCCATTATTGGAACTACAATCTTAGTATCCAAGCTTATAAAGCAAAACGATTTAAAAACCAGAGTCTTTTATTATCTATTCTATAACTTAATTATCACACTTTTAAGCTTCTACTGGATCGCAAATACTATTAAAGAATTTGGTAAGGTTCCATTTCCTCT
>JBFKKF010000454.1:0-2401 GCA_041631355.1 Bacteriovoracaceae bacterium
AGTCTTTTAGCACTGGCATGGACATATCCTTTCTCAATCTTTATTTCAGCTCCCATGTCCTCTAACGCCTTTAAATGAATATCAACTGGACGGGAACCAATAGCACAACCTCCAGGAAGAGAGACAGTTGCTTTTCCAAAACGAGACAAAAGTGGCCCAAGTACCAAAATGGATGCTCGCATCTTTCTCACCAAATCATAATCAGCTTTAGTATTATCTAAATGACTTGTGTCTATGGTGATTGATTCACTACTGTTTAAGCTCTTTGCCCCAAGACTTTCTAAAATATTAATAAAAAAACCAATATCACTTAACTTAGGAAGTCGTTTGAACACAATTTTTTGAGGAAATAATATCGTTGCTGCTAGAATTGGAAGACATGCATTTTTAGCGCTGGAGATTCCAACCTCTCCTCTCAACCTATTAGGCCCTTTAATAATTAGTTTATCCATTAGTCATCCTTACAAGCGTGTATAAACCTAGGTCTATGAGTATAATCCTCTTTGATCTTCACCTTATTAAAATATTTCAACGCAATTTCTTGTAAATGTAAAAGATTATCTTCATGGCCTTCCATCATAAACATGCCTCCGGGAACTAAGGAGCTCGCAACTTGATGAAATAATTCACTGAACCAGCTATCATAATTATTATCTGACAAGTATAACGCGATATGAGGTTCAAATACATTAGCTTGAAAGTGCACCCCATCCCTATCCTTATCCTCACAAATATAAGGAGGGTTAGAAATGATCAGATCAAATTTATCCTGAGTTCCTTTTAGCCTATCACTTAAGCACAATTCTATTTTTGATCCAATTGCAAGCTTGGGCCCCATTCGAAATTGATTAATTTGAGCAACAGCTAAAGCATCCATGGAGATATCCCCTCCCCAAAACTCTACGCCAAAATCCAAGTCCGCCATCAACGACAACCCTAGAGCAAATGATCCCACCCCAATCTCAGCAATTTTGAATTTATCATGCTTATTTCTTTTCACATACTTGACGGCATCTTCAACTAATATCTCAGACTCTGACCTTGGAATTAGTACCCGATCATCTACATAAAAAGATGAGCGATAAAAGTATGCGCTCTTTTGAATATATTCTAAGGGAACTGCTTGATTAAGTTGGGACAAAAAATCTCTACCCTGTCCCACATAAGCTTCTTCTCTTCTCAACTGATAATACTCTAAAAATTCATCTTCTAAACGAGTAAGTTTAAGCCCTGGGTAGTTATTTTGTAATTGCTCTTTATGATCACTAAAATAATCATTCAAAAACTGAGAAATCGTTTGCATATATTTTAATTAATCTTCTTCGCCCTTGAGTAATTGAGCTTGATTATGGGCGACTAATGCATCTGTTACAGGTGCCAAGTCTCCCTCTATGATTTTATCCAAAGAATATAGTGTTAAATTAATTCTGTGATCAGTTAATCTTCCCTGTGGAAAATTATACGTTCTAATTCTCTCACTTCGATCTCCCGTACCAACAAGACCTTTTCTCTTGGCGGCTTCCTCGTCATGAGCTTCTTGAACCATTCTATCGTAAATTCTATTTTTTAGAATTTTAAGTGCTTTTTCTTTATTTTTTAACTGAGACTTTTCATCCTGAATTGCGACAACGGTATTTGTTGGTAAGTGGGTCACTCTAACAGCGGAGTCAGTTGTGTTAACTGATTGGCCACCTTTACCACCCGAACGATAAACATCAATACGAACGTCGTTCATATCCAAGTCAAATTCAACATCATCGGCCTCCGGCATAACAGCAACTGTAATCGTAGAAGTATGAACCCTTCCTTGAGACTCTGTCTCGGGAACTCGCTGCACTCGATGTACACCGGATTCATATTTCATAATTGAGTATACCTTATCTCCAGTAACATTAAGTATAACCTCTTTATAACCTTTATCAGATTCACTTGCCGATATTAATTCAGACTTAAAACCAAGTGCTGCCCAATAGTTCTTATACATTCGCCAAACATCGGCTACAAATATCGAAGACTCATCTCCTCCTGCACCGGCTCTTAGTTCAACCATACAATTTTTACTATCGAGAGGATCTTTAGGAAGCAGTAATATTTTCAACTTCTCTTCAAGTTCTGGAATTTGACCTTCATATTCAGTAACTTCCTCTTTGGCCATCTCCCGCATGTCTTCATCTTTCTCTGTTTCTAAAAGCTCCTTAGCTCCAGAAAGATCTGACTTGATTTTTTTATAAACCTGATAACATTGAACTAATTCTTCAATATTTCCTCTTTCCTCAGAGACTTGTTTAAACTCTTTTTGACGGTCATAAATAGTAGGATCAGCTAATTTTTCTGTCAGCTCTTCATATCTTTTTACTACATCATCTAATTTATCAAACATGGACACGTCATTACTCCAAGA